>DASXWF010001050.1:0-1581 GCA_036503835.1 Polyangiaceae bacterium
AGAGTCGGCCTGGGAAGCGCGCTCGCTCCGGCCGTGACCGATCACATTTTCTGCGGCGAGGCGGGCGCGTTCGGAAAGCTTTCCGAGCGACAAGGTCGCGAGCGCCAGGAGCTCGCCCGCGACGGGCTCCAGCTGTCCCCGCGCACGGGCGGCCCGGACGAGCACGCTGCGCGCAAGGGCGATGTCGCTGTTGCGCGACAGGACGGTGGCCGCCCCGAGCGCCTCGCGAGCCCGCGCCGCCGCGAGTTCGATGCGGCCGTGCTCGAGATCCATTTCCGCAGCGCGCAGCTGGGCGTAGACGAGTCGCTGCTTGGCGTCCGCCGCGCGCAAGGCCTCGAGCGACGATTCGAGTTCGCCGTGGGCGCCGCCCGCGTACTCGAGCAGGGCCGCGAACACGCGTGCCACCGGGGCTTCGCTTCCGCCGCGCAATTTCGCGGCGAGCTCACCGAGCTCAGCGGCGACCAGGCGAGCCGCAGCGAGGTCGTCGAGCTCGAAGAGCACGCAGAGCGCGTGCTCGAGCGCCTGAAATTCGTTGGTTCGATCGGCTTCGCGCCGCGCGATCGCGCGCGCCTCGGCGAACCACGCCGCGGCCTTTCGCAGTTCCCCGCGATGCCAGGCGAGCATGCCGAGCGCGTCCGGGATCGCCATCGGCGAGATACCCGAGCGCGCGGCACGCGCCTGCGCTTCCAGCACGAGCGCCTCGGCCGAGCTCAGGTCGTTCTCGAGAAGCACCAGGCAACGTGCGGACTCGGCCAGCGCCGCCGTGCGCTCCGCGTCCGTCAGATTTCGACTCAAGACCTCGGCGCGCAGACTGAAGGCGAGGGCGTCGGACGCCGCTCCTTCCTCCCAGCGTAGCCAGGCCAACATGTGAAAGGCCAGGCGCGCGCAGTCTTCCAGGCCGTGATCCAGCGCGAGCTCACCCAGGCGCTCGATCTCCCCGCCGGCGCCTTCACTCTCGAGTGGGCGGCGCGCGTCGAGCCGTACGCGCCAGAGCTCGACATCGAGCTTCACGCGTTCGGCGACCGGCAGCTGTTGCGTGTGGTAGAAGGCACGCCGCACCAGCGCCTCCGCTTCCGTGCTCGCGAACAGCCGCACACAACGCTGGGCGGCGCGCAGGCAGGCCCGCGCCGAAATTTCAGGCCGGCCCGCCAGGGCTCCGTGGTGCACCACGTCGGCCGCGAGGGTTTCGTCTCCGCCGAGCAACGGCTCGAGCCGCTCGGCCACGCGGCGATGCAACATGCGGCGGCGCGGCTCGCTCAGCTCCGCGTAGACCGCTCGCCTCACCACGTCGTGGGAGAAGCGGTACGTGCCCGTCGCCTGCTCGCTCGCGTTCGCCTGGATCAGGCCGTGGCGCTGCAAGGCCTCGACGCCGCTCGCCACCGCGTCGGCCGGGAGCTCCGAAACGCGCTCGAGCCTTTCCAGGTCGAAACCCGAGCCGAGCACGGACGCCCAGCGGAGCACCTCGACCGCCGGCTCGGAAAGAGCCTGCACGCGATCGTGAATCAAGGTCGAAAGCGTTCCGGAGACGCCCTGCGCGCCGCCCGGAAGCGCGCGGAATAGCTCGATCGCGAACAGCGGATT
>DASXWF010001051.1:0-1568 GCA_036503835.1 Polyangiaceae bacterium
GGCGACGCCCGCGCCGGCGTACGGTGTGATGGTCGCGTCCGCGAAGGCGAGCGACGCCGGATTGCTGTCCAAGTAGGTCTGGCGAATCGCGTCGGGGTTGAGCTCGAAGGTGAGCCCGCCCGCCAGGCCGTACTTGGCGAACGCTTCGACCGTGACCGTCATCGGGACGGGTCCGATCGGGAAGGTGAAGCTGACGAGCTGCTGGGTTTCCCGGCGCTCGGTCCCGACGAACGGGATCGTGTAGGTCGTGAAGTTCGGAACGGTTCCGCCCGCGGACGGGTCCTTACCGAGCAGGCCTGCCTGGGCGATGATCAGGTCGAAGACCTGCTGCCGGTAGTAGCGGACGAAGAGGTTGATCGTGTCTTCGGGGCTCAGGCTGCCGCAGCCGGCGAACGGTTGCTGGCGCGTGGGGAATCCGGCCGGGACGCCTTCGCCGAGCTCGAGCAGCTGGTGGCAGAGATCCGGCGAGTAACGCATCCCGTTCGCCACGAGCTGCTTTTGCTGGCGGATCAGCTCCTGGGCGTCGCGCAGGGCTTTCTGAGCGCGGCTCACCGCGACGACGAAGTCAGCGATGCCGTCTTCGCAGATGGCGCGGGTTGCGTCCGGCGTGTCGAGCGAGTTGAGGAGCGCGTGGTTTTGCGGCCCCATCAAGCCGGGCAAGAAGTCGTATCCGAAGAGCTTGAGGCGCGCGTCCGCCGCCATGCCGCAGCGGTGGACCGAGATCTCGCCGAGCGCGTCGAGGATGTTGACGTCACCGTTGATCAGCCCGAGCAGATTCTCGAAGGACACGGAGGCGGTGGCCGAGGCGCGCGCTTGCGCGAAGAACTCCGAGTCGCCGAGCGGCAGCGGGCTGCCCGCGTCGAAGGTGAGCTCGAGGTTCGGATCGAAGTCGAACCGAATCGGTCCGGTGCTGCCGCCACTGCCTTTCTTGTCGCCGTAGAGGCTCGTATCCGAGACGCCGACGGCAGGCAGCGCCGGGTCGGTGATGGTGTAGACGCACCAGGGGTGCTTGCCGTCCGCGTAGGCGCAATCGGGCTCGCCGGGGTCGCCGCAGCCGGGCGGCTTGGCCGACGGGTACTGTTCCTGAACGACCTCGGGCGGGGTGAAGGTCTCGTCGGGCGAGAACTCCTCGGTGCCGAGGTTCGAGCCGGGATCGGTGAGCGGATCGACGTCTTCGTCGATGGAATTCGGTTCGGGGCAGAGCGCGGTCTCGGAGCACTCGAGGGGTTCACCGTCGTCGTGAATCGCGCACTCGGCTTCGACCGTGCCGCAGGCGAACGACCCGAAGCAGACGCCGATGCACTCGCCGTTCGGGCCACGATCGGAGCAGGCGTCCTCTTTGTCCGGGTCGATGCAGACGGGGACGGCGGTGCCGCAAACACCGCTCACGCAGTCGGGGTGACCGCAGGGAATGGGTTGGCCGCCCGCGTCGAGCGCCGCGCACTCGCGGAGGCGGCCGCAGACGCTGCCGGTCGGGCAGGTAGCCGGATTCTCGAACGAGCAGGTCCCGGGACCGACCGTGACCAGGTCGCAGAAGGTGAGCTCCTGCGGGGTGAACGGCTCGCACG
>DASXWF010001052.1:0-4952 GCA_036503835.1 Polyangiaceae bacterium
CCGTCGGAGCCCTTGCGGCACACGATGTTCACCTTGACCCACTCCTCGCGCTCACCTTCGTAGTCGAGGCGGGTGTGCGCTCCACGGCTCTCCTGCCGGATCAGCGCGGAGCGCGCGACGGCCTCGGACGAGATCAGGAGCGAGCGCATGCTGAGCGCCTCGTGCCAGCCGGGGTTGTACTGGCTGGTGCCGATCGCCTTCATGTTCTTCGCACGCTCGGAGAGCGCCTCGATGCCGAGGATGCCCTGCTTCAGCTCTTCTTCGGTGCGGACGATGCCGACACCGTCCTCCATCACGTCCTGCAGCTTGTCGTGGAGGGCGTAGGGGTTCTCGCCGCTCTCGCGGTTCAAGATCTCGGTCGCGCTGCGGATCGCCACCTTCACCTGCTCGTCGTCGGCGCGCGGCGTGTTGCCGAGCGAGCGCACGTAGTTCGCCGCGCCCGAGCCGGCGAGCTTGCCGAACACGATCAGATCGGAGAGCGAGTTGCCGCCCAGGCGGTTCGCGCCGTGCATGCCCGCGCCGCACTCGCCGCAGGCGAACAGGCCCGGGACGCGCGTCATCTGCGAGTCGGCGTCCACGCGGATGCCGCCCATGAAGTAGTGGAGCGTCGGCCCCACCTCCATCGGCTCGCTGGTGATGTCGACCTCCGCGAGCTCCTTGAACTGGTGGTACATGCCCGGGAGCCTGCGCTTGATGAAATCGGGCGGGCGGCGCGAGGCGATGTCGAGGAAGGCGCCGCCGTGCGGAGAGCCGCGGCCGGCCTTCACCTCCGCGCGGATCGAGCGCGCGACCACGTCGCGGGTGAGCAGCTCGGGCGGACGGCGCGCGTTCTTGTCGCCGTCGAGCCAGCGCGTCGCTTCCTCGACCGTGTCGGCGGTCTCGGCGGCGAACTTCTCCGGCACGTACTCGAACATGAAGCGCTTGCCGTCCTTGTTCAGGAGGATGCCGCCGTCGCCGCGCACGCCTTCCGTGACGAGGATGCCGCGCACGCTGAGCGGCCAGACCATGCCGGTCGGATGGAACTGCGTGAACTCGAGGTCCATGAGCTCCGCGCCCGCCTCGTACGCGAGGTAGCTGCCGTCGCCCGTGTACTCCCAGGAGTTCGAGGTGACGCGCCAGGCCTTGCCGGCTCCGCCCGTCGCGAGGATCACGGCGCGCGCGCGCAGCAGCAGAAAACGCCCGGTCTCGCGGTAGTACGCGAGCACGCCCGCGATGCGGTCGCCGTCCTTCAAGAGCCGGAGCGCCGTGCACTCCATGTGGAAATCGATGCCCTGATGGATGCCGTGGTCCTGGAGCGTGCGGATCAGCTCGAGGCCGGTGCGATCGCCGACGTGCGCGAGGCGCGGGTAGCGGTGCCCGCCGAAGTTACGCTGGCTGATCAGCCCTTCCTTGGTGCGATCGAAGACGGCGCCCCACTCCTCGAGCTCCTTCACGCGGCTCGGCGCCTGCTTGGCGTGGAGCTCGGCCATGCGCCACACGTTCAGGAACTTGCCGCCGCGCATCGTGTCCCGGAAATGCACCTTCCAGTTGTCGCGCTTGTCGACGTTGCCCATCGCGGCGGCCATGCCGCCCTCGGCCATCACGGTGTGCGCCTTGCCGAGCAGGCTCTTCGAGAGCACCGCGGTCTTCATGCCCTCGGCGCTGGCTGCGATGGCAGCGCGTAGACCCGCGCCGCCTGCGCCGATCACGACCACGTCCACTTCTACGGTTTTTAGCTCCGAAACGTCGAGCATCGGGGTTGGCGCTTCCTGAAAAAAAGAGGGAGGGGCGAATCTTCGGAAACAGACGTCGGCACGAACAGGCGGCCGTCAGTCCCAGGTGTTGAGGTCCTTGATCACGCCCATGCTGACGAGCCGCACGTAGATGTCCGTGAAGCTCACCCAGAACAGGCTCACCCAGGCAAACTGCATGTGACGGCCGTTGAACCAGGTCGCGCCCTTCCAGACCTTGTATTTCGCCGTCGCCTCGCCGCACGACATGCAGTCGGTGCGCCCGCCGATCAGGTGGCGGAACGAGTGGCAGCCGAACGTGTAGCTCGAGAGCAGCACGGCGTTGATCGTGAGGACGATGCTGCCCACGCCGATGCCGAGCTCGCCGCCCTTGGAGAAGCTGATGACGGCGTCGTAGGTCAGGATCACGAGGTACGCGAGCGCGAAGTAGAGCGCGTAGCGGTGGAGGTTCTGGAAAATCCAGAGCCCGGTCTCGCCCCTGTACGTCGGCCGCTTGCCGGGGCTCACCGCGCAACCGGGCGGCGAGAAGCCGAACGAGCGGTAGTAGGCCTTGCGGTAGTAGTAACACGTGAAGCGGAAGAGACCGGGAAACGGCAGGATCAGGAAACCGGGCGAGGCCGGGAGCAGGAAGAACGCGGGCCACCACTTCGGCCATTCGCCGAACCAGGCGTGCGCGAGCGGCGCGGCGCCCGGCACGTCGAGCTTGGTGAACAGCACCGGCGAGTAGACCGGGCTCAGGTACGGCTCCGCGTAATAGTGGTTCCCCTGGAACATCGCCCACGTGAGGTAGGTGAGCGCGCTCGAGATCACGGTGAACGTGAGCGCTGGGCCGACCCACCAGTTGTCCTTACGCAGGGTGCCGCCGAGCTCCTGCGGGTGTCCGCCGAGCACGGGAAGCTGCCGCATGGTCATGCGAGGGGTGTAGACGATCGCCTCTCATTAGTCCAATGCAAAAGTCTCACTCTCGTGATAAGATTTTCTAATGCAGGTCGAAACGCTGAAGACGTTTTGTGACCTCGTGGAGAGCGGCAGTTTCACCCGCGCCGCCGAGCTCAACTACGTGAGCCAGTCGGCGGTGAGCCAGCAGGTGCGCGCGCTCGAGCAACGTTTCGAGCGGCGACTGTTGGAGCGCGGTGGTGGCTCCGTGGAACCGACCGAGGCGGGCAAGCTCGTTTATGCAGAGAGCAGAGCGATTCTCGAGCGCCTGCGGGCGCTCGAGAATCGTCTGCGCGAACCCGGCGGCGCCATGACCGGTACGGTGCACGTTGCAACGGTCTACAGCGTGGGGCTGCACGCCCTCCCGCCCCACGTGAAGCAATTTTTGCGGGAGCACCCGCGCGTGGCGATTCAGGTCGAGTACAGCCGCACCGACCGCGTGGTGGAAGCGTGCCTGGCCGGCCGCATCGATCTCGGAATCGTTGCATTCCCGAGCCGGCGGCCGCAGATCGAGATCATCCCGCTTCGCGAGGAGGAGCTCGTGCTGATCGTGAGTCCCGAGCATCGTTTTGCGCAGCGCCATTCGCTGCCGATCGCGGCGCTGGACGGCGAGGCGTTCGTGGCGTTCGATCGAGCCGTGCCGACTCGCCGCTACCTCGATCGCGCCCTGCGCAAGCACGGCGCGACGGTGCGCATCGCGACCGAATTCGACAACATCGAGACCATCAAACGCTCGGTGGAAGCCGGCATCGGGGTGTCCGTCGTCCCCGCGGACACCGTGAAAAACGAAGTTCGCGCCGGCACGCTGATCGCGCTCGAACTCGGCGACGGTCCGCTCACCCGTCCGGTCGGCATCATCCATCGCAAGCGCCGGGCGCTGTCCGCGCCGGCTCGCGCCTTCGTCGAGCTCTTGCAGCGCGAAATGGGGGCGAGCGCGTGAGCCAGGCGCGAGCGAGCGAGCGGAGAGTTCCCGTGAAGTCACGGGAACTCTCCGGAATCGGCGGCGTCATGCACTTCGCAAAATCGCCCCTCGACGCCTTCCTGGAAGCGAAGCAGAAGTACGGCGATCTCGTGGAGTGGAAACAGCTCGGGCGCCACTACTTCCTCGTCTCCGACCCCGGGCTCATCGAAGCAATCCTGCAAACTCGCTCCGGCCTCATCAAGGACTACTTCACGCGCGGCCTCGGCGCGCTGCTCGGTCGAGGCCTCCTGAACGCCGAAGGGGACGAGTGGCGCAAGAATCGCAAACTGATCGCCCCCACCTTCCAGCCGCGCGAGCTCGCGATGTTCGCCGAAACCATGGTGGCCTGCGCGGACACGCTGCTCGCCCGTTTCGACGACGGCGAAGTCCGCGATCTGCACAGCGACGCCTTGCACCTGACCCTCGACGTCGTCGTGCGAACCCTCTTCGGCAGCGCATTTTCGCGCTTCGACGACGTCGAGCGCGCGCTCGAGGTCGCCTCCCACGAGTACCGCCAACTCTGGCAGACCTGGCGCATTCTCATGCCGGACTGGGTCCCCCTCGCCGCGCGCGGCCACATCCGGGGGGCGCGCCGCGTCCTCGACGAAATCCTGCTCGAGCTCATCCGCAAGAAGCGCGACGTTCCCGGCGACGACCTCTTGTCCCACCTGATCGCGCTTCAGGACGAGGAAGGCAAGGGCCTGAGCGACGAGCAGCTCCGCGACGAAGCGATGACGCTCTTCCTCGCCGGCCACGAAACCACCGCCCTCTCCGTCACCTACACCTTCCACCTTCTCGCCACGAACCCCTCGTCGTACGCCAAGCTCGTCGAAGAGATCGACCGAGTGCTCGCGGGCCGCGCGCCGACCCACGACGACGTCGCGCGCCTGGCGTATACGACGGCCGTCGTACGCGAGGGGCTCCGGCTCTACCCGCCCGTCTGGACCATGGGCCGCGACGCGGCGCCGGCCGACCTCGAGATCGCGGGCCTTCGCATTCCTGCGGGTGCGCAACCCTTCATGAGCCAGTGGGTCGTCCACCACGACGAACGCTGGTTTCCCGACCCCTGGAGCTTCCGCCCCGAGCGTTGGCTCGGCTCCGAGTGCGCCGACCTCCCGCGCTTCGCCTACTTCCCCTTCGGGGGCGGCCCTCGCATCTGCGTCGGCCAACACTTCGCCCTCCTCGAGCTCATCCTCGTCCTTGCGCGCATCACCCAAACCCACCGCTTCGAGCGCCTGGAAGAGGACCTCACGCTGCGCCCCGTCATCACCCTGCGCCCGGGCGGCCCCATGCACTTCAAAGTCCTACGTCGAGCAGCCCCGGGC
>DASXWF010001053.1:0-1798 GCA_036503835.1 Polyangiaceae bacterium
CTTCTGTTCCTCGCCTCGTGCAGAGCACCTTCCATGCCCAGGCCGGACGTGGGGCACGAGCGCGCGGTCGACGACAAGGCTCAATCGAAATGATGCGATCGTTCGAGATCCCATCCGCGGGAGTGTTGCAGGCGCGCGCCCACCGTGATCATCTGGCTGCGCTCCTCGAGCTGATATCGACGGAGCGGTCCTTGACATACTGGAACGATCCTTGCTCTCTTCGAGCCGGACGGCTTCGATCGCTACGAGAAGGCGACGCCGTGCAACGAACATGTGCGGCATCGTCGGCTACCTCGGATCGCGACCCGCGACGCCGATCCTGCTCGATTGTCTCAAGCGGCTCGAGTACCGCGGGTACGACAGCGCCGGTATCGCCCTGCTGAGCGCCGGTAGCATCGAGATCACGCGTACCACCGAGCGGCTCGCGGGTCTCGAGGCGAAGATCGCGCGGCTGAACCACCACGCTTCGATTTCGCAGGCCGGCATCGGGCACACCCGCTGGGCGACGCACGGGCGGCCCACGGAAGAGAATGCCCACCCGCATGCCAGCCCCGACGGCAAGATCGTCGTCGTTCACAACGGGATCTTCGAGAACTTCTTGGAGCTCAGGACGGAGCTCGCGGCGGCCGGGCTCGTGCCGGTCTCCCAGACGGATACCGAGTGCTTTCCCCTGCTCGTGTTTCTGCTGATGAGCCAGGGCCTCGGTTTCGAGGCTGCCTTTCGAGCTTCCGTCGCGCGCCTGCGCGGCAAGTTCGCCCTCGCCTGCGTGCACGCGGATCACCCCGGGAAGCTGTTGCTCGCGCGTTCGGGCCCGACGCTGGTGATCGGAGTGGGCGCGGGGGAATATTTCGTCGCCTCGGACGTGGCGCCCTTGCTCCCCCACACGCGGGACGTCGCTTTCCTGGAAGACGGCGACATCGTCGAGCTGACGCTGGCAGGCCCGAAGGTCTTCGGAAGCGCGGGGCAGAGCGTCGAGCGCCCGACGCAGCGCATCGATTGGGAAATCGGTGCGGCCGAGCTCGACGGCTACCGGCACTTCATGCAAAAGGAGATCTTCGAGCAGCCCGTCGCTCTTTCGCGCACGCTCGAGGCGCACCTCCAGGGCGACGATACGAGGCTCGGCTTGCCTCACCCCGAGAGCGTCTGGCGGAGCATCGAGCGCGTCTCGATCCTCGCGTGTGGAACCTCCTGGCACGCGGCGCTCGTGGGAAAGTTCTTGCTCGAGGAGCTCGCGCGCGTCCCGGTCGAGGTCGACTACGCGTCCGAATACCGCTATCGAGCTCCGATCGTCTCCGAGAAGACGCTCGCGATCGTCATCACGCAAAGCGGAGAAACCGCGGACACCATCGCCGCACTTCGAGAGGCGACCAGGCTGGGAGCCCGAACCCTCGCGATCTGCAACGTCGCCGGTTCGCAGATCACCCGCCTTGCGGAAGGGACTTTGCTGACGCGCGCCGGCCCCGAGATCGGCGTGGCCTCCACCAAGGCGTTCACGACCCAGCTCGGATTGCTCTCGCTGCTCGCTCTCCACGTCGCCGGCGCTCGTGGCACGCTGAGCCGCGCCCGCCATGTGGAGCTCGTGCACGGCCTGCGAGCGCTACCGGCGCAAATCGAACGCGTGCACGCGCTCGAAAGTCGCATCGAGGCGCTGGCGCTCGCGTTCGGTCGAGCCGAGAACGTGCTCTACCTGGGGCGGGGACCGCTCTATCCGATTGCACTCGAAGGTGCGCTCAAGCTCAAAGAAATCTCGTACATCCACGCCGAAGGCTATCCGGCCGGGGAGCTCGCGCACGGTCCG
>DASXWF010001054.1:0-2960 GCA_036503835.1 Polyangiaceae bacterium
CGCGATCGGCTTCACCGCGCAGGAGATCACCGACCTGCAGGCGTTCCTGGAAGCGCTCTGAGCGAGCGCCTTTCGCAGGGCGTTCGGGCGCCCGGCGCGGCTCGATTCCGCTGCGCCGGGCGCTTCGTTCACCAAAAACGCCCTCCTCGTAAGAGCTCGGCTATCCTGCTTCCGTGAGGAAGCTCTTTAGAACCAAGGTCGGCGTTTCGTTCTGCGGCGCGGTCGGTGTGCTCGCCTTCGCGGCTGCGCCCGCTTGCTCCTCTTCCGATTCGGGATCGCGCGACGACGGCGGCGACTCGGGCGAAACCAACGAGAGCGGACGCGGCGGTAGCTCGGGTGCGGGAAAGGGAGGATCGGGCGGAAGCAAGGCGGGCGGCGGTGCGGGTAGCAGTGCGGGTGGTGCGGCGAGCGGTGGTGCGTCGGGCTCGGGCGCGGGGACCTCCGGCACGAGCGCGGGCACAGCAGGGAACAACGCGGGCAGCGGCGGCTCGGGCGGCGGCGCGACCGGCGGTGCCGGCTCCGGCGGGGCGGCGGGACAGGGAGGAAGCGGCAGCAACGAGTTCCAGGACGTCGTCTGTTACGACTACGAGCAGGGCACGATGCTCTGCTTCGGAACGCTCGGGAGCAACAATTGGGCGCCGCTCTGGCCGGAGTGCACGATTGATTCTGCCAGGGCCGATCAATCGCTGAAGATCGTCGGGTCCCGCCCGGCCGAGCTCCAGTGCGAAGGGAAGCCCGGGATGGCGGACGATCCCACGGGCTGGGACGAGATCGTCTGCTACACGGCAGCGACCGGCAGCGCGCTCGTCCAGTGCATGGGTCGCCTCGGCCAGTACTGGACCGAAATCTTTCCGGACTGCCTCTGGGCGGACCAGACACGCACGACGTACGCGGGTGATCCTGCCGAAATATTCTGCGGAGCGCCGGCGGCCGACCTCGGTGGTTGGGAGGAGCTGCGCTGCTTCGACGCGACCGCTGATCCGATGAGCGCTCGCTGCTATGGTCGCCGTGGCGCTTACTGGGTGGGGCCCTCGGCCGTGCAGCTCTACCTGAACGGGCTCATGCCCACGTGCCAGCTCGACAACGGCGGCACGGCCACGGAATTTCCCATCGCGGAGTTTCCCTGCGACCGGGCCGATTGTCCCCCTTCGCAACCCGTCGAGGGCACCGCCGCTTGCACCAGCGGTTCGCGCTGCCGGTACGCAGCCGAGCAGTGCGAATGCTACGCGGATCCGAACACCGGCGTGGGCTGGCGCTGCCTGACGTGCGGCGAGAGCCTGCCGACCGTGGGCGATCCGTGCCCGGAGCCCGGCGACATGGCCTGCTACTACGAGCAGAACACCTGCTATTGCAACGAGGGCTCGCAATGGATCTGCATCTAGCGCGCATTGTCCGTTTCGCCGGTTGCAGCGCGCCTTGAACGGGTGTCCTGATTTTTTCGCGTGACGAAGCCGCGCGCGCGTTCGTCTAACCACGGCGATGGAGATCCAGATTCTGCTCGCCCGCATGTCACCGTGGCACTCGGCGTTCGTCGGCCTGACGATGCTCCTCGCCTGCGGTCGTTCCGTTCGACAGGGGGAGGCCGAAAACACCGCGGGACGGCCGTCCCTCGAAGCCGGGGCGCCGGGCGCCGGCGGCTCGAGCCGAGCTGGCGCTGGCGGCGGAGGAGCTGGACCCGGTGCGGGAGCCGGACCCGTGATGGGAGACTCCGGAGCAACGGGCGGCGCGCCGGAGGGCGGCAGCCCAGGTACGTCGGGAGCCGGTAGCGGCGGGAGCGACGGCGGCGCGAGCGACGGAGGTCAAGGCGGCAGCAGCGCGCCTTGCGAGCCGAACCCTTGCGCCGAGGGCGCCGTGTGCGTGGACGACGGACACGGAGCGGCCGCGTGCGTGTGTCCAGTCGGATACGAGGGCCCCGACTGCTCGGCAGACATCGACGAGTGCTCCGACAACCCCTGTCACGACGGGGGTTGCTACAACCTGCCGGGTGACTACGCTTGCGACTGCCCGACGAGCCGTTTCGGCAAGGACTGCGACAAGACGCTGGTCGCGATCGACGCAGGCTACGATCACGCTTGCGGGCTCCTGAGCGACTCGACCCTGACGTGCTGGGGCAGCAACCGATTCGGCGAGTCGTCGCCTCCGGAGGGGACGTTCACCGCCGTGACTTCAGGTGCCGGCTACTCCTGCGCACTGGATGCGGGCGGGCTCGTCCGGTGCTGGGGGCGAAACCAGTTCGGCGAGAGCAGCCCGCCCGAGGAGGCGTTCGTCGCCATCGACGCGAACGACGGCGGCGCCCACACGTGCGGCCTGCGCTCGGACGGGACGCTCCGCTGCTGGGGCCGGAATGACAAGAGCCAGTGCGACGTGCCCGCCGGAACCTTCCGCGCCGTTGCCGCAGGCGACGACCACACCTGCGCGCTCCGTCACGACGGTTCGATCCTTTGCTGGGGCGAAAGCACCTGGGGGCACGAGGCGGCGCCCGCGACGACCGGCTTCGCCGGGCTCGTCACCAACCACCTCTGGACCTGCGGCCTCCGACCCGACGGCACGACCGAGTGCTGGGGCTACACGCTCTATCCCGACGACTTTTCGCAATCGACCTCGTGGAAGGCGCTCGCCTGGGGAAGCGGAGGACACGGCTGCGGACTCCATCAGGACGGCAGCGCGCAATGCTTCCGGCACCAATCGGACGGCAGCTTCTACTTCCTGCCGCCGCCGCCGGGAGCGTTCACGGCGATCACTTCGGGCCACCGGTTCAGCTGTGGCCTCCGCGCGGACGGCACCGCCGAGTGTTGGGGCAACGACTACCAGGCAGAAACCGCGGCGCCCGAGGGTACGTTCACGCAGCTCGTCGCCGGCTATCACCACGCCTGCGGCCTGCGCGACGACGGCAGCATCGAATGCTGGGGAGCGGCGCCCACCACGCGTGCGGGCCCCTACACGACGCTCGGCGCCGGCGG
>DASXWF010001055.1:0-4090 GCA_036503835.1 Polyangiaceae bacterium
CCATGCCGACAGCGCTGATTACGGGCATCACGGGCCAGGACGGCTCCTACCTCGCCGAGTTTCTGATCGCGAAGGGCTATGCGGTGCACGGCCTGGTCCGCCGCTCGTCGTCGTTCAACACCTGGCGCATCGACCACCTTCCTCGCGGTGAACGGTTCGCCCTGCACTACGCGGACCTGAACGACGGTTCCAGCCTGCTCGCCGCCATCCGCAAGATCCGGCCGGACGAGGTCTACAACCTCGCCGCGCAGAGCCACGTGCGCGTGAGCTTCGACATGCCCGAATACACCGCCGAGTGCACGGGGCTCGGCTGCCTCCGGCTGCTCGAGGTCCTGCGCGCCGAGGGCATGACGAAGACCCGCTTTTACCAGGCGTCGTCCTCCGAGCTCTACGGCAAGGTGCGCGAGGTGCCACAGAGCGAGCGCACGCCCTTCCACCCGCGCAGTCCGTACGCCGTCGCCAAGGCCTTCGCCTTCTACACCACCGTGAACTACCGCGAGGCGTACGGCATGCACGCGGTGAACGGCATCCTCTTCAACCACGAGTCTCCGCGCCGCGGCGAGGGCTTCGTGACGCGCAAGATCACGCGCGCCGCGACGCGCATCAAGCTCGGCTTGGAGAACGAGCTCTTGCTCGGCAATCTCGACGCTCAGCGCGACTGGGGCTACGCGAAGGACTACGTCGAAGCGATGTGGTTGATGGCGAAGGCCGAGCGCGCGGACGACTACGTGATCGCCACGGGCGAGTGCCACAGCGTGCGCGAGTTCCTCGACGAAACGTTCGGCTACCTCGGGCTCGACTGGAAGCGCCACGTGAAGCAGGACCCGCGCTACCTCCGTCCGAGCGAGGTGGATCTGTTGAAGGGCGACGCGAGCCGCGCGAAGAACGAGCTCGGCTGGGTACCGAAGACCAGCTTCCGCGAGCTCGTGCGCTTGATGACGGACGCGGACCTCGAGCTCGCGAAGCGCGAGCAGCGCGAAGGCACGCGCTCGGCGCCGCCCTGAGCGTTGTTCCTAGAATTGGGAGGCCTTGGCGACGGCGAGGCTGTTTCTTGCCGCCAAGCCGCCAGCGAGACGCCAGGGCCCGCCAGCGGATTTTTTGGGTTTCGGATCTCGAGGGGGCGCCGCGCGCACGCTGAGTTTCACGACGAGCCGCGAATCGCTCCTTCCGAACCCCCAACAACGCTGGCGGGCCCTGGCGTCCTTCTGGCGGCTTGGCGGCCTCCGGCAAGCCGACAAGCACCAACGGCCGACAGTCCATGAAGGGGTCACGGCACCGCGACTTGCGATACCCTTTCTCTACGGAGGTAAACCGGCATGCGGAACTGGAAACGCTCCTTGGCTCTGTTCGGTTTGGGAACGCTCGCGCTCGGCTGCGGGGGCGACGAGGCGTTGGAGCTCGACGATCCGGAGAACGTGAAGGTCTGGGCGACGACGGCGAGCGCTCTCGGCGTGTACATGAACGTGTACCAGCCGGTCGCCGTCGCCGGCGGCCACGACAGCTTCGTCGATCCCGCCTGTCCGGAGACGACGGACGACGGCACGACCCTCGGCATCGAGGGCGGCTGCACCGACGCGGAAGGCATGCGCTGGATCGGCCGCGCGACGATCGAGCGAAGCGGCGGCGACCTGAACCTGACGTTCGAGGACTTCGGCAGCTTCCCGCAGGCGGACGACCCGAACAGCCGGCGCGGCCGCGCCGAAATTCGCGAGATCGAGAGCGACGTTCACGAGTTCGACATCGTCCTTTCCCACGCGGGCGGCGTGACCACCGCGTTCGACTACCGAGGACGCGTGGAAGGCACGTACGACACGCGCACGGTCTGGAGCGGAAGCGGGCGCGTCGAGCGGCGCGGCTCGGTGCCGCCGCTCGGGGCCGTCAGCGCCACGACCGTGGCCCAGGTCGTCGACGACGAGGCGTGCTCCGGGCAGCCGGCGTCGGGAACGACCACGCTCAAGGCCGGCGACGAGACCGCGGGCGTGACCTACGACGGCGCGACCGACTGCGACGCCGAAGCGCGGGCGCACTGGTCGCTCGACGGCGAAGATCGCGGAACGATCGACGGCATCGTGTGCAGCGTGGCCTTGCCCGGCGCGGGGACTCGCGGGAGCGCGGCGGCGCTCGCGATCCTCGGCGTGCTCGCGCTGGCGTTCGGCGGCCGGAGACGCGCGAGCGTCACCCGGCGACACTTGTGAGCGCAGCGCGGATGCCCTAGGGTTTCGCTACTTTCGGACTGGAGTAGCGCGTGAAACCCCTCGTCAAACGCATCCTGATCGGCGCCGGTGGATTGGTCGGAGCGCTGGTGATCGGCGGCGCGGCCTTCGCCGGCTTTCACGTGTATCGCTTCGGCGCGAGCATGGAGAAGGTGTACGACGTGCCCGTCCCGGCGGTCACGGTGTCGACCGATCCCGCGGTGCTCGCGCGCGGACTGCATCTCTCCGATGCGGTCGCCGGCTGTACCAACGAAGATTGTCACGGCGCCGATCTGGGCGGCGGGAAGAAGATGGAGTTCGGGCCGCTCGGCACGATCACGGGACCGAACATTTCGAAAGGCGGTCTCGGTGCGGCCTATTCGCCCGGGGAGCTGTTTCGACTGATCCGGCACGGCCTCAAGAAGGACGGGCGCTCCGTGCGCTTCATGCCCTCCAACGAGATGGGCTGGTTGCCGGACTCGGACATCGTCGCCGTCATCTCCTATCTTTCGAGCCTTCCGCCGGTCACGAAGCCCAACGGACCGACGGAGCTCGGCGCGCTGGCGAAGATCCTGGATCGGCTCGAGATGCTGCCGCTCGACGTCGCTCGCAAGATCGATCATCAGAACCCGGAGGTGGGAGGGGCGCCGGCTCCGACCGCGGAGTACGGGCGACACCTCGCCAAGCTCTGCACCGGTTGTCACGGCCCCAAGCTCTCCGGCGGCCCCATCCCGGGAGCGCCGCCCGAGCTGCCCATTCCGAGCAACATCACGCCCGACGCCAGCGGCATCAAGGGTTGGGGCTACGAGGACTTCGATCGGCTGCTGGTCGCGGGCGTTCGCAAGAACGGGAAGAAGCTCGATCCGTTCATGCCGATTTCGGGGTTCGGCAAGATGGATGAGACCGAGAAGAAGGCGCTCTGGGCCTATCTGAGCACGCTCGCGCCGCTGCCTTTCGGAGGCCGCTGACGCATGCAGCACACGCTCGACCGGCGGCGCCTCCTCTATTCCGCCGCTTCCACCGCGCTCGCCGGTGCGATCCTCGCGTGTCAGAAGTCTCCGCCCGCAACGTGTCCCGCGGGTGCGCTCACACCTGACGAGATCAACGTGCGGACGACGCTCGGTTACACGGACCACACGCCCGAGCCGGGCAAGCCTTGCGTCAAGTGCACGCAGTACGTGCCCGCGCCGTCGGCCGATCAGTGCGGCACTTGCAAGATCATGAAGGGGCCGATTCACCCGAAAGGGTACTGCCGGGCGTTCGCTCCGCTCTGACCGGAGTGCTGCTACGCCGCGAGCTCACTCGTGCAGAACTTGCAGCGCGTGGCCTTGATCGGCACGGTCTCACAGCACCTCGGGCATTCCTTGTTGACCGGCGCCGCTTCTTGCTTGGGGCCGAGCTTGCCCTCCGCCGCCTTCACCACCCGGCTCACGATGATGAAGAGCGCGAGCGCCACCACGAAGAAATCCAGGATGGCGCCCATGAAATCCCCGTACTTCAGGACGACGTTGTCCTTCGGGTCCGCCGCCGTCTTCAGCACGAGGCCGCTCGTGCGCCAGTCGCCGCTCGGCAGGATCAACGAGACGATGGGCATCACCAGATCGGCGACGAGCGCCGACACGATCTTGCCGAACGCGGCGCCGATGACGACGCCGACCGCCAAGTCGACGACGTTGCCCTTGAACGCGAACTTCTTGAAGTCCTCGACGAATGCCATCGCTGTCTCCTGACGCTGCGGCAACCGAGCCGTCCGCGGACCTTAGTGCAGCGAGCGTGAGATGGGATCAGGTTTGACGAGAGCTCTACGATGGGACGCGATTTCGCGTCAATGAGGCTCCGCGCCGGCGCGCTCCGAGAAAGTTGGCCCGGCGTCCGAGGGACCGGCACCCTCGGCGCAT
>DASXWF010001056.1:0-9059 GCA_036503835.1 Polyangiaceae bacterium
CGCCGTGCCGCGGCGCCGGATAGAGGCGCGGGCGAATGCGGCGGCGCGTGCCGTCCGCGTTCAGCGTCGGGAGGACTCGTTCGGGCGCGATGGGTGCGGACATCGACCCTGCCTCACGGTGCCGGCGAGACCAACTTGCCTTCGGGCGCCTTGCCCGGCAGGTTTCGCCCGCGCAGCTGCCCGACGAAGGCCGCGAGCTGCCGCACCTGCACCGGACTGAGCTGGAGCTTCCAGGCAGGCATGCCCTTGTCGGCGACGCCGTCCGCGATGACCGCGTGGATGTCCAGCAGCGTTCCCGCGCCGTGGAGCCAGTGCGCGTCCGTGAGGTTCGGGCCGATCACTCCCTGTCCCTGGTCGCCGTGGCAAACGACGCAACGCTGCGTGAAGAGCGTCTTCGCGTCGCCCATCAGCGCCGAATCCAGCGCGAGCTTCTGGAGCCCGTCCTCGCTGACGCGCTCGCCGAGCGCCTGCTTCGCCTGCTCGGCGCGCGCGGCGGCCATCTCCTGCGCGTAGGAATCTTCTACGGAGACGCCATTCCCCACCGAGTAGTGGAACAGATAGCCGATCGAGAAGAAGAACGAAGCCCAGAGCACGGCGACCCACCAGCCCGGCAGCGGATTGTCGTATTCACGAATGCCGTCGTACTCGTGATCGAGCAGATCCGCTTCGGGCCGAGAGGCAGCCTCGAACGAGCCGACTGCGGGGGCAGCCTTCGCCTCCGGCACGACGGGCAAGCTGCCCGTGGTCACGGGCGCTCACCTCTGTCCGGGCGCACCGCGCGCAGGGCGTCGTCCTCGAGCGGCAGGAGCCGCATCGCATCGTAGCGGCGCCCGGACGAGAACACCTCGACCAGAACACCGACGAACACGCCGATGAACAGGAGCAGAGCCACCTCTGCGTAGATCGAGAGATTCATCGCCGACATCACGTCACTGAGCTTCATCGTCGAACTCCTTCTTGTGCCACCACCTGACCAGCCTGCTCGTTCGGAGCGGCCCGCTTGATGTCGGTGCCGAGCCGCTGCAGGTACGCGACCAGCGCGATGATCTGCTTGCTTTCCAGGCCGCGCGGGCCGCCTTGGCGCACGACTTCGTCGGCGATCTCGCGCGCCTGGGCGCGCGCCATCGGCTCGGCGCGCAGCACCGCCTCGCCGTAGGGGACGCCCAACATCGCCATCGCGTCCACGCTCGGCTGGATGCGCTCGTAGTCGAGCTCGTCGCGGAGCAGCCAGGCGTAGGCCGGCATGATCGACTGCGGCGTGATGGCTTGCGGATCCTCCATGTGCCGCACGTGCCAGAGGTGCGGGTACTTGCCGCCGACGCGATGCAAATCGGGGCCGATGCGGCGCGAGCCCCACTGGAAGGGCCGGTCGTACACGAATTCGCCCGGCTTCGAGTACTCGCCGTAGCGCTCGGTCTCGGCGCGAATCGGCCGGACCATCTGCGAGTGGCAGTTGTAGCAGCCCTCGCTCACGTAGAGGTCACGGCCCGCGAGCTCGAGCGGCGTGTACGGCTTCACCGAGGCGATGCTCGGCACGTTCGAGCGAATCAAGAACGTCGGCAGGATCTCGAGCAGCGAGGCGACGGCCACGGCCACGACGACCCAAACCGTGAAGCGGAGCGGGCGGCGCTCCCACACGCGGTGCCAGGTGGCCTGCGCGAAGTAGCGCAGCTGGTGCGCGGTATCGGCCAGCGTCGAGTGGCGCGGGATGACGAGCTTCGGCTCGGGACCCGTGTACTCGGTGAGCGGCGCAGCCTCGAGCACCGGCTCCTCGTAGGTCGCGGGACGCGTGCGCCAGGTCATGAACAGGTTGATGAACGCGAGCACCACGCCCAGAACGAACAGAGAGCCGCCGAACACGCGCACCCAGTACATGGGAATGATCCGCACGACCGTCTCCACGAAATCCGGGTAAGCCAGGCGGCCCGTCTCGTCGAAGGCGCGCCACATGAGCCCCTGCGTGACGCCCGCCGTGTAGATCGCCACGATGTAGAGCAGGATTCCGAGCGTACCGACCCAGAAGTGCACTTCGGCGAGCTTCTTCGACCAGAGCTTGGTCTGGAAGATACGCGGGGCGAGCCAGTACAGCATGCCGAAGGTCATGAAACCGTTCCAACCGAGCGCGCCGCTGTGCACGTGCGCGATCGTCCAGTCGGTGTAGTGCGAGAGCGCGTTCACGCTCTTCACCGACAGCATCGGCCCCTCGAACGTCGCCATCCCGTAGAACGTGATGCCGACGACGAAGAACTTGAGCACCGGATCCTCGGAGACGCGCTGCCAGGCGCCGCGCAGCGTGAGCAGGCCGTTCAACATGCCGCCCCACGAGGGCATCCACAGCATCACGCTGAACAGCATGCCGAGCGTCGAAGCCCACTCCGGCAGCGCGGTGTAGTGCAGGTGGTGCGGGCCGGCCCAGATGTACAGAAACACCAGCGACCAGAAGTGGAGAATCGAGAGCCGGTACGAGAAGACCGGTCGGTTCGCCGCCTTCGGCAGGAAGTAGTACATGAGCCCCAGAAACGGGGTGGTCAGGAAGAACGCGACCGCGTTGTGGCCGTACCACCACTGCATGAAAGCGTCCTGCACCCCGGCGTAGACGCTGTAGCTCTTCAGCAACCCGACCGGGACCACCAGGTTGTTGAAGATGTGCAGAATCGCGACCGTGACGATGGTCGCGATGTAGAACCAGACGGCGACGTAGATGTGCCGCTCGCGGCGGCGCGCGATCATGCCGAAGAAGTTGACGCCGAACGCGACCCACACGACCGCGATCGCGAGATCGATCGGCCACTCGAGCTCCGCGTACTCCTTGCTCTGCGTGATCCCCATCGGCAGCGTGAGCGCCGCAGCCACGATGATCGCCTGCCAGCCCCAGAAATGAAAATTACTGAGCTTGTCGCTCAGCATGCGAGCCTTCAAGAGGCGCTGGCTCGAGTAGTAGATGGCCGCGAAGATGGCGTTGCCCGCGAAGGCGAAGATCGCGGCGTTGGTGTGGAGCGGCCGGAGCCTGCCGAAGGAGAGCTGCGGCAGACCGAAGCTCAGTCCCGGCTTCACGAGCAACAGCGCGAGGTAAAGTCCGGCGAGGGTCGCGACCAGCCCCCAGATGATGGTCGCGAACGCGAACTTTCTTACCGTCGCGTCGTCGTACTTGAACCGTTCCGCTTCGATGGTCATCGTGCCGCCGCATCGCAAGGCGCGTGCCGTCGGCCTGGAACCGCTCGAGGTGCACTCTTTGGCGCAAACGCACCTGGAAGAGCACGCGTGTGCGCGCAGCCGTTGCGTCATCGATCCCGCGCCGGCGCAGCTTTTGCGCGCAGGCAACGAAGCGTCACGGCGCGCGGACCTTCACACCTCCTACCACCCTGCGCACGATGTGGGCACTTCTGGCCGGCAACCCCGAAATCGGACGGACGCGAGCCGCGTGGCACGCGCGATGCACCTGCACGGCGCAGGAGGAGTCAATGTCCCAAAGCAGCAAACCCTACGTGATCGTCGTGGCCGTGGATTACTCGGAAACGTCGAACCTCGCATTCCAGAAGGCGCTCGAGCTCGCTTTGGGGCAGCCCCTCGCGTCGGTGCACGCCGTCAACGTACTTGCAGCGTACGATTCGGACCTCGCCGCGGCCGCAGCGACCTCGCTCCCACCCCTCAAGCAAGCCGCCGAGACGCTCCAGCATCACGTCGCAGAGCAGCGCGAGGTGTTCCGCGCCCGGCACCCCGGCCGGAGCCTGCCCTTCCTCGACGACATCCGCGCTCACCAGCGCGTCTCCTTCGTCGCGCCGGAGATCGCCCAGCTCGCCGCCGATCTCGAGGCGGACCTCGTCGTCGTCGGGACGGAGGGCAAGCGCGGCCTCACGCGCCTGGTCCTCGGTTCGACGGCTGAAGCGACCGTGAGGCTCGCGCCGTGTCCGGTGCTCGTCGTGCGTCCGAAGACCGCACCGCTTCCCGTGCCGGCCATCGAACCGCCCTGCCCCCGCTGCGTCGAGGCGCGGCGCGCGAGCGGCGGGCGCGAGACCTGGTGCGAGCAACACCGCGAGCGCCACGGCCAGCGGCACACCTACCATCAGGGCGATCGCGTCGGAGCGGACACGAACATGCCGCTCATCATGCGTAGCTGACCGAGCCAGCGCGCCGTCCTCGGCCGAAGCATCGAATCTCTCTTGCTCGCCGCGCCCGACGCATTAACGTGGCTGGGCGAGATTCGATGGCCGACGCCACCACGAAGCAGCCCATCATCCTGGTCGTCGACGACAACGAGCAAAATCGCGTGCTGGCACGCGAGACACTCGAAGCCGAAGACTACCGGGTGCTCTTGGCCGAGGACGGCGAGGCGGCCATTCGGGCGTACACGGAGCACGCGCCGGACTGCCTGCTCCTCGACGTCCGCATGCCGAACCTGAACGGCTTCGAAGTCTGCCGCCGGATCCGCGCGCTTCCCGGCGGCGTGGACACCCCCGTGGTCTTCCTCACGGCCTTGCGCGACGTCGACACCTTCGACGAGGCGCTGCGGGCCGGCGGGGACGACTTCCTCACCAAGCCCGTGCGGCCCGCCGAGCTCGTGATCCGCGTGCAGACCGCGCTCCGGCTGCGCCGCCTCACGGCCTCGAACCGGGAGTACTACGAGCTCGCGCGGCACCAGCGGGACGACCTGGTCCGGCTTCAGCTCCAGAAGGAACGCCTCACGGCGTTCCTCGTGCACGATCTCAAGAACCCGGTGGGAACCGTGGATCTGCACGCCCAGCTGCTGCTCCGCGACAAGGAGCTGCCGGCGCGCCTGCGCGGCGCCGCCGAGAGCATTCGCGACGAGGTGCGCGCCATGCTCCGGCTGATCATGAACTTGCTCGACATCGCGAAGAGCGAGGAGGGAAAGCTCCAGCCCAAGCGGGCGACCATCGATCTTCGTGCGCTGGCCGGGGAGGTGTTCGAGGCGCTCGGCATGCGGGCGCGCGCGCGCAACCTGACGCTCGAGAGCACGATCGAGGTGGCGCGGGTGGGGGCCGATCCCGATCTCTTGCGACGTGTGCTCGAGAATCTGCTCGAGAACGCCCTCCGCCACGCCCCCGAGGACAGCGTGGTTCGATTGAGCGCGCGCTCCGCCGGAGCGGCGGTCGAGCTCCGTGTCACCGACGCCGGGAAGGGCGTACCCGTTGCGATGCGCGAAAGCATTTTCGACCGCTTCGTTCAGGTGGAAAGCAAGGACGGCTCGGCCACGCGCTCGGGGCGCGGCCTCGGCCTGGCGTTTTGCCGATTGGCAATCGAAGCCCACGGTGGGAAGATCTGGGTCGAGGACGCGGATCCGGGCGCGGCGTTCTGCTTGAGGCTGCCGAATGACGGAGCGTGATTCCACGAGCACGGGGTTTTCGCGGTTGGCCGGAGCGAGCGGCGATCTCTTCCGGCAGCTCATCGATTCGGCGCCCGACGCAATGGTGATCGTCGCCGTGGACGGCACGATCGAGCTCGTCAACCTGCAGGCGGAAGAGTTGTTCGGGTACTCGCGAGACGAGCTCCTCGGGAAGCCGATCGAGCTGCTCGTCCCCGAGCGCTTCCGGAACGGGCACGTCGCCCGCCGGCTCGCCTTCGTCCAAGCGCCGAAAAGCAGGCCGATGGGCTCGGGGTTGGAGCTGTTCGGCCGGCGCAGAAACGGCAGCGAGTTTCCGATCGAAATCAGCCTGAGCCCTCTCGAAACGCCCGAAGGCTTGTTGATCTCGAGCGCCATTCGCGACGTGACGGAGCGGCGCCGTGCGGAGCAGAAGTTTCGCACGCTGCTCGAGACGGCGCCGGACGCCATGATCATCGTCGATGCATCGGGCCGGATCGTGCTCGTCAACGCCCAGACCGAGCGGCTGTTCGGTTATTCGCGCGCCGAGCTGCTCGGCCAGAGCGTCGAGAAGCTCATCCCGAAGCGCCATCGCACACAACACGTGCACTACCGGACCGGCTACGCGTCCGAGCCGAAGGTGCGCAGCATGGGCTCGGGCGTGGAACTCTACGGTTTGCGCCGCGACAGCAGCGAGTTTCCCGTCGAAATCAGCTTGAGCCCGCTCGAATCCGAGGGCGGAGCGCTGGTTTCGGCCGCGATCCGCGACATCAGCGAGCGCAAGCGCGTCGAAGCCTCCGCCCGGCTGGCGAGCGACCGCTTGCTCAGCGCGATCGAGAGCATCCAGAGCGGGCTCGCCCTCTACGATGCGAGCGATCGCCTGGTGCTCTGCAACAGCACGTGCCGCGCGCTGTTCGCGCACGGCATCGCCGGGCCGATCGTCGGGAAGACGTTCGACGAGCTGATCGACGGCGCGCTCGCGACGGGGCTCTTCGAGCTCGGTGAGGAAGAGCCCGAGGCGGTGAAGGCCCGCCTGCGCGAATACCACCGGGAACCGGTGGGTAGCGTCGACCTCGTGACGCGAGAAGGTTCCACGCTCCGGCTCACCGATCGGCGAACGCTCGAAGGCGGCGTGGTCAGCACCCTTTCCGACATCACGGAAGACCGGGCGCACGAGGCCGAGCTGCGGCGCGCGCAGTCCCTCGCTGAAACCGCGAATTCGGCCAAGTCGGAGTTCTTGTCGTCCATGAGCCACGAGCTGCGGACGCCGCTCAATTCGATCCTCGGCTTCGCTCAGCTGCTCCAGATGGATCGCAAGACGCCGCTCAACGATCGCCAGAAGGACAAGCTCGATTACGTGCTCAAAGGCGGCGAGCACCTGCTGCGCCTGATCGACGACATCCTCGACCTTTCGCGCATCGAGGCCGGCGGGGTCATGATGTCGCCCGAGCCCGTGGCCGTCGCGGCCGTCCTCACGGAGGTGAAGGCGGCGCTCGACCCGATGGCGAACCGCACCGGCGTCGAGATCGCGGTCACTCCACCCGACGACGCGCTCGAGGTCGTGGCCGATCGCACGCGCTTCTCGCAGATTCTGATCAACTACGGGTCGAACGCGATCAAGTACGGCAGAAAAGGCGGGAAGGCCGTGCTGGAAGTCTCCACGACGAGCGCAGGCATGGTCCGCGTCAGCTTGCGGGACGACGGCATCGGCATTCCGCTCGACAAGCAGGACAAGATCTTCCAGCCGTTTCATCGCGCCGGGCAGGAAACCGGGCCGATCCAGGGCACCGGAATCGGGCTCACCATCACCAAGCGCCTGGCGGAGCTCATGGACGGTTCGGTCGGCTTTCGCAGCGTCCCTGGAGAGGGCTCGGACTTCTGGGTCGAGCTACCCCGGCATCACCGCCCGGATCAGGCTCGCGCCGCGACCGTCGAACCACGCCCGCGGCCGGCGCCGCTGCAAGAGCCGCGCGGTCACGAGTTCACGATCGTGTACATCGAGGACAACCCTTCGAACATCGCGTTCATGCAGGAGCTCGTGGGCGAGCTCGACCGCATGCTGCTGCTCACGGCGCCCACGGCGGAGGTCGGGATCGAGATCGTGCGCGCACGCCGGCCGGACGTGGTCGTCATGGACATCAATCTGCCCGGCATGAGCGGCTACGAAGCGACCCGCCTGCTCGCCGAGTGGCCGGAGACCAAGCACATTCCCGTCATCGCTCTGACGGCCGCCGCGATGCTCGGAGATCGCAAGCGCGGCGAGAATGCCGGCTTCTTTCGCTATCTCACGAAGCCGGTCCGCGTCGCGGAGATGCTCGCCGCCCTGGAGGAGCTGCTCGCCCGCCGGGGCGCCGAGACCGACTCGGGCTAAGTGCAGGGCTTGCCCGCTTCAGACGACCGCGAGCCCGAACGCGCGTAGCGTTTCGGGCATGTCCACTCCCGAAACGGGGAGCGCCGGAATCAGGCGGCGAGCGTACGTGGCGGTCCAATCCGGGGCGTTCGGCAGGAGCTCGTACTTCACGTGAAAGCCGAGGAGCTTCTGCCATTCCCGCGCGCGCGTGTGCCCGTAGCGCTCGAGCGAGTCGGGGGTGCTCTCCCCGGCGAGGCAGCGGGCGACGTGGTCCACGAGATCGCGCACCTCGGTGAGGCCGGAATTCATGCTCTGCGCGCCGAACGGACTCGTCACGTGCGCGGCGTCGCCCGCGAGCCACACGCGACCCGCGCCGAATCGGCGCGCCAGCCGGCGCTCGAAGTGCATCACCGTGCTCCAGTCGAGCGCGCGAAGCTCGTGCTGGAACCAGGGGAAGCGCTCCCGCACCAAGCTCTTCAGCCGCTCGATGCCCGGCTCCTCGGCGAGCTCGGATTCGAGCTGAAACCCGAGTCGCACGCGCGAGCCGGCGAGCGGCAGGAGCATGCTGCCGAGACCGTCGCTGAACCCGATGTGGATGTCGTCGCCGAAATCGCCGTTCAGCTCGACCTCGAACATGGCGAAGGCTTCCGTCGTGTCGACGTTGAGCGCCTCGATGCCGAGCGCGCTCCGAATTTTCGATTCGTAGCCGTCCGCTCCGATCACGAAATCGGCCTCGATCAGCGATGACTCGAGCGGACGCCAGGAGCTGAAATCCGCCGGCGATCCGAGCTCGATGAGCTCGCGCCGGACCGCGCGGACACGCACCTTCGCCGGCTCTTGCTGGAGTGTCCCTGCTTCGAACGGAGCCCGCAGGTCGACGCCCTCCGCCCGAAGCTTGCTCAGCAGCGCCTCCTCGATGCGCGCTTGCGCGACGGAGAGTGCGGGCTCGGCGAGCTGAACCCGGATACTCGGCGCGCGGTCCGCGTGAACCACGACCCCGTGAATGGCGTGACCGCTCTCCCAGAGCCGCTCCGCGACCCCGAGCTCCTTGAAGATCCTGATCGAGCTCGGATGCAGGAGCGCGGCGAAGCCCCGCCCCCAACCCCGGAAGTTCTGCTCGATCAGCTCCACCCGCAGACCGCGCCGCGCTGCGCAGAGACCCGCCGTCAGGCCGACCGGTCCCGCTCCGACGACCAACAGCTCCACGCTCCGATCAACGAGGTTTTTCATGCCGTTCACGGTTTCGGGTAAAGCAAGAACCGAACCGCACGCCGGGGGCCGTTCGAACACCGCTCCGGCGGCAAGCGTTGCGCGAAGCGACCCGCGCCACGCAAGTGTTGCAGGCGGCCCCCGTGCGAGTCACGCGTCGCAGAGCTCGCGAATCTTCTTGGC
>DASXWF010001057.1:0-1878 GCA_036503835.1 Polyangiaceae bacterium
GAGCGTGTTGTACTGAGGCACGCGAATGACCTGCGTCGCGCCGGTCGCCGAATACGCGTTCTTGAGCGCGCAGGAGAGCGTGATCGTGTTGGTGCCGGTATCGACCGCTCGCACCTCGACGAGCTCGTAGTTGCCGGCGCCGTTCAGAGCCGTCACCGAGCCCCACGTCGCGTTGTCCATGGCGGTGTTGATGCTGGCCCCCTGCATCTGGACCACCATGACCAGATCGCCGGTCGCGAGCGCATCGCTACCGGCCGCGAGCGCGGCGACGCTCGTCACGGTGAGGCTGGTCGCGTTCTGCGCCGCGTTCGCCGCGAGCCGCGTGTACTGATTCACGACGGTGTTCGCGGCGCTGATCGTGGCGTTGCCGTCGGCTCCGGCGATGGCCGCACTCGCCTCGGCGACGGGTTCCCCGGCGGCGGGACCCTCCCCGTCCAAAACAGCACTGGGCGCACAGGCGGAAGAGAACGCACCGAGTCCCATGACCTTCGCCACGGCGAGCAGAGAGCGCGCGAATCGAAACGAGCCACTCGAAAAGTTGCGCATCACTCTTGCTACTTCGAGGTCGACGCGGGCTGGCCCTTCTTCTCGACCTCCACGATCTTGAACTCCACGCGCCGGTTGGTCTGCCTTCCCGGCTCGGTCGTGTTCTCCGCGATGGGCGCTTCCATGCCGAGCCCCTTCGACGTGAGCCGATCCTCCGCGACCTTGCCGCGCGTCGCGAGCCACTCGAGCACGCTCGCCGCGCGCCGCTCGCTGAGGCGCTTGTTGTACGCCGCTCCGCCGCGGTTGTCGGTGTGACCCTGGATCTCGATCAGCTTGATTTCCGCGTGGTCGCGCAGGACCTCCGCCACCTGCTCGAGCAGCTCGTCGCTCGCGGGCAGGATCACGTGGCTACCCGTCTTGAACTCCACCTTCTGCAAAATGACGATTTCCTTTTCGGTGACGCGCACGAGCGTCGGGCAGCCGTTCTTCTTCGGATCGGGGTCCGGCTTGCCGCGCTCGCGCGGGCAGGCGTCCTGGTCGTCCCTGATTCCGTCGCCGTCCGTATCGGGCGGGCAGCCGTTCTTGTCCGGGTCCTCGCTGGCGACGCCGGCGAGGTCGGGGCACGCGTCCTTCTCGTCGAAGACGCCGTCACCGTCGCGATCCGGCGGGCAGCCGTGCTTCTTCGGATCCTCGTCGGCGGCGCCGGCCAGGTCCGGGCACGCGTCGTCCGCGTCGAGGATGCCGTCGCCGTCGCGATCCGGCGGGCAGCCGTTGGTCTTCGGATCGTCGGTCGCGACGCCCTTCACCTCGACGCACGCGTCGTCGCGATCGAAAATGCCGTCCTTGTCCTGGTCCGGGCAGCCGTTGCGGCCCGGTGTCTCCGAACGAATGCCGAACGCATCCGGGCAGGCGTCGAGCTCGTCCCAAACGCCGTCGCGATCGCGGTCGCTCTTTTCGTCGGCCGGTTCGGGGGCATAGGCGAAGCTGACGAGCGCGCGCAGGGTCGGCGTACCGACGCCGCGCGTGATGCCCGGCCCGAGACCGGCGCCGAGCACGAACACGGAGAGCCTGCCCCGGGCGCCCAGAATGGCTTCGAGGTTCGTCGTCCCCTCCTCGAAACCGTTCGTGAGCGTGGTGCTGCCGTAGAGCTCGGGCCCTAGCTGCAGCTTCCGGTCGAGCAAGAGCAGCGCGGCCGCGGCGCGCAGCGAAATCTCGTCGGTGACCTCGGTCCCGGCGGTCGAGCTCGACGGCCGGATCAGCACGCCGGTCTCCGCGGCGTACGCAAACCTCCGGGTTTCGCCGCTCAGGATGAGCTCGGGCCGGCCCCGCACCGAACCGTCGCCCGCGTACGCGTCTTCGTCACCCGTCGGAAAAAAGATCGACCCTCCCACC
>DASXWF010001058.1:0-7178 GCA_036503835.1 Polyangiaceae bacterium
CCAGCGTGAGCGCCGACAGCGTGTAGAGCGCGAGCTTGGTGGAGGGCAGGGCGAGGGGGTAGCCGTAGATCTGCTTGAAGTCGGTGAGCCCGTTGTTGCCGCCGAAGCCGGTGTCGTTGCGGAAGAACAGCAGCATCAGCGCGTAGGTGAGCGCCTGCGTGATGATGGAGAAGTACACGCCGCGGATGCGCGAGCGGAAGGCGAAGTAGCCGAAGGCGTAGGCGAGCACGCCGGGCACCCAGAGCACCGCGAACAGCGCGAAGAAGAAGTTGTCGAAACCGTGCCAGAACCAGGGCAATTCCTTCCAATCGAGGAACACCATGAAGTCCGGCAGCTCGCTCCGGTAGACGCCCATGCCCTGCATGGCCCGCATCAGGTACATGCCCATCGCGTAGCCGCCGAGCGCGAAGAAGACGCCGTGCCCGAGGCTCAGGATCCCGCAGAAGCCCCAGATCAGGTCCAGCGCCACCGCGGCGATCGCGAAACAGCAGAACTTTCCGAGCAGCGTGACCAGGTGATCGGGCAGGTGCAGCGGCGAGCCCGCCGGCAACGCGGAGTTCAGGACCGGCAAGACGACCACCCCGAACAGGGCCGCCACGCCGACGCCGATCCAGCCGCGTTTCGAATGCATGCGACCGAGAATCTCGCTCGCGCTCATGCCGCCTCCGCCGCGCGACCCTTCATGGCGAAGATGCCCTGAGGCCGCTTTTGGATGAAGAGAATGATCAGGACCAAAATCAGGATCTTGCCCAGCACGGCGCCGGCCGCCGGCTCGAGCAGCTTGTTCACGATGCCGAGGCCGAGCGCGCCCGCGACCGTGCCGACGAGCTTGCCGACCCCGCCGAGCACCACCACCATGAACGAGTCCACGATGTAGCCCTGCCCGAGCTCGGGGCCGACGTTGCCGATCTGCGAGAGCGCGACGCCGCCGAGGCCCGCGATGCCGGAGCCGAGGCCGAACGTGCCGAGATCGACGTTGCGGGTGGCGATGCCCATGGCACCCGCCATCTGGCGATTCTGCGTGACTGCCCGCACCCGCAGTCCGACCGGCGTCTTGTTCATGTAGAGCCAGACGAAGCTGACCACGACGCCCGCGAAGACGATGACCGCGATGCGGCTGTAGGTGAGCACGATTCCCGGTACGAGCTCGAAGCCGCCGGAGAGCCAGGACGGGTTCGTCACCGTCACGTTCTGCGCGCTGAACACCAGGCGCACGGTCTGGATCAGGACCAGCGAAATCCCCCAGGTCGCGAGCAGCGTCTCGAGCGGGCGCCCGTAGAGGAAGCGAATCACCGTGCGCTCGAGCAAGACACCGACCGCGAACGAAACCGCGAAGGCCGCAGGGATGGCCGCGATCAGGTACCAGTCGAAGGCGCCGGGCAGGTGCTTCGCGAAGAGGTTCTGCACGACGTACGTCGTGTAGGCGCCGATCATCAACATTTCGCCGTGCGCCATGTTGATGACTCGCATCAGGCCGAACGTGATGGCGAGGCCGAGCGCGGCGAGCAAGAGCACGCTGCCGAGGCTCACGCCGTAGAACAGGTGGCCGACCATGCCGATCAGGAGGACGCGCGTCTCGATGCTGTTCAGCGCGTTGCGCGCCGCCGCGACGACGGCGGGATCCTTCTCGCTCGGTGTGCCGCCGCCCTTGCCGGTCATGCGCTCCAGCTCGGCCTTGAAGCCCAAGTCTCCGCTTTTCTTGATGATCTCGAGCGCGGCGATGCGCGCCTGCGGGTCGGGGCTCTGCAGATCGACCTGCGCCAGCATCAGGGCGAGCCGGCTCTTCACGTCGGAGTCCGTTTCCTTGCCGAGTACCTTGCGCACGAGCGGAGCGATGTCGTCGCTCGGTCGCTTGGCGAGCTCGGTGGCCGCCGCGAGCCGGACCTCGCGATCGGGTGAGGAGAGCTTCAGGGTCGCGAGCGCCGGCAAGAGCTCGCGCCTGAGCCCGTTGTCGACAGACGGGGAGCTCAGCTTGCCTGCGGGGGCCGCCGGAGCGCCCTCGAACGCGGGACGCAGCTTGCCGTCGGCGTCGATGAAGACGTTGCCGGACGCGTCGACCTTCAGGTGCCCGTCGTCCAGCGCCTGCAGCGCCGGAAGCGCGCGCACGTCCGCGCGCGCCTTCAACCGCTCCACGGCGGCGCGGGCTTTCGTGGAATCCGCGCCGACGACCTCGGCCAGATCGGCTCCGAGGTCGTCGGCTGCGTGCGCTATCGTCACGGCCACGGGTGCGAGGAGCCCGAGGGCGACTCCCAGCACCACGATCAACCAGCGCGCCATGGTCGTCATTGCGTGGCTTTCCTAAGGGATTTCCGTTTACTTTTCGGCCGCAGCGGCCACCGAGGCACCGCCGAGCTTGAACTTCGGCTCGGTGCAGTTGCCGCAGACCCACGGGTACTGCCAGTCCGCGACCTTGGTCTTGCTTTCCGGCACGAACGGACTCCAGGGCATGGCGCGGACGGGACCGTCGGTCTTCCACACGACGTTGAACTGACCGTCGGCCTTGACCTCGGCGACGTACACCGGCTTGTGCAGGTGGTGGTTCTTGGTGTCCATCGTGATGGTCAAGCCGGTCGGGCCCTTGACGGTCTGCCCGGCCACGGCCTGGCGCACGGCGTTCACGTCGGTCGTGCCCGCCTGCTCGACGGCCTGCGCCCACATCTTGATGCCGATGTAGGTGGCTTCCATCGGGTCGTTGGTGACGCGCTTCTCACCGTCGGGGAGGTTCTTCTCCTTCACGTAGGCCTTCCACTCGCTGATGAACTGCTTGTTCTCGGGCGTATCGAGCGACATGAAGTAGTTCCAGGCCGCGAGGTGTCCGACGAGCGGCTTGGTGTCGATGCCGCGGAGCTCTTCCTCACCGACCGAGAACGCGACCACCGGAATGTCGGTCGCCTTGAGGCCCTGGTTCGCGAGCTCCTTGTAGAAGGGCACGTTCGAGTCGCCGTTGATGGTCGAGACCACGGCGGTGGGGGTGCCTGCGGCGAACTTCTTCACCTCGGCGACGATGGTCTGGTAGTCGGCGTGGCCGAACGGCGTGTACTTCTCGAGGATAGCGTCGTCCTTCACGCCCTTCTCGTGCAGGAAGTAGCGGAGGATCTTGTTGGTGGTGCGCGGGTAGATGTAGTCGGTGCCGAGCAGCACCCACTTCTTGGCGCCGCCGCCCTTCTCGCTCATCAGGTATTCGACGGCGGGAATGGCCTGCTGGTTCGGGGCCGCGCCCGTGTAGAACACGTTGTAGGAAGACTCCTCGCCTTCGTACTGAACCGGGTAGAAGAGCAGACCGTTCAGCTCCTCGTACACCGGCAATACGGACTTGCGGGAGACGGAGGTCCAACAGCCGAAGGTAACGGCGACCTTGTCCTTCTGGATCAGCTCGCGCGCCTTCTCGGCGAAGAGCGGCCAGTTCGAGGCCGGGTCCACGACTACGGGCTCGAGCTTGCGGCCGAGGACGCCGCCCGCCTTATTGATGTTCTCGATCGTCATCAGCGCCACGTCGCGGAGCGACGTTTCGCTGATCGCCATGGTGCCCGAGAGCGAGTGCAGGATGCCGACCTTGATCGGACCGGTGTCTGCTGCTTTCGTCGGCGCCGCGGCCGTTTCGGCGGGCGCGGGCGTAGCCGATCCCGACGCGGCTGCGGTGGGCGCGGGCGCCGTGCCTCCGGGGCCCTGGCAAGCTCCGACGAGCGCGCCACACACTGCCACTGTCGTTTTTAACCAAGTATTCATGCGTCTCTCCCTGGCCCTTGGGCCGTTCGCCTCCTCGAAACAAAAGCGCTCTCGGGGGCGTCGCTGGGTCACGAGAAAAGCGTTTCCCCCGGACGATGTTTCGGCTCCGTGTCGGGTCTGCGACCAAAGACGTCAGGGGTCCGACAATCGACTGATGAGCGGAGCAATCCGCCCCCATCCACCGATCGAAGGGATGGTTTCGATGAGAAGAACGATGCTGACTGTGGGGGCGCTGGGCCTCACCTGTGCGTTCGCTCTCGGCGCATGCGCCGTCGAGGACGCGTTGGTCGGAGTGAACGCGGGGAGCGGGGGTGGGGGGCCGGGCGGGACGGGCGGCGACGGCGTGAGCGGTCACGATGGAGTCACGGGAGGGACGGGGGCAAGCGCCGGCCACGCGCCCGCCGGTGTGAGCGTGAGCTACTCGCTGGTCCAGATCCGGACCGAGGCGCTCGACAAATGCCTAGGAAGGACGCTCCCCGTCGAACCCTCGGGAACCGTGGCCTGCCGTGTGTACGCCGCGCCGGGCGCAACGAGGCCGCCCTCCGAAGCGGACTATGCTTGCGACGCGCCGGGACGCGGTCCGGTGGAGCCCGCGGTGCGCGCCTCGGTCCTGGAGTACTTTCGTTCCCAGGGGCAGTGCTCGGACTCGCCCGATTCGAATCTCCAGCCGTGCGCGGACGTTTGTCTGTGCGACGTACACCAGGCCGAGGGGCCTTCCCTCGAGAATTGCCAGAGGGAGATCGCGCCCCCGCCGAATACTCACGGCTGGTGCTACGTCGCCCCCGAGCAAGGGGTCGGAGTACCCGAGCTCGTCGCAGAATGTCCGGACTACGATCGGCACCGGCTGATCTTTCGCGGTGACGCGGTGCCGCGCGATGAGCTGTTCGTGCTCGCGTGCGCGACGACGACGGTTCCGAACGACGTGCCCGTGGTCGTCGCCCGCTTCGGCGATGCCTGCGTTCCGGCGGACGAGTATCGGATCGACTTCGGCGGCTTCTCGGTGTCCGACGTGACGATCGAGCGGGACAGCCCGGCATGCGAGGACTCGGGAGTGTGCGTCGTGAACCACTTTCAGGGGCGCACGATCTGTCCTTACGGGCAGACCGCGGAGGAGCTGGCCGTGGCGCCGAGCTGCTTCCTGCCGAGCTCGAACGTCACGGTGACGGTGCCGGTCGAGCCGCAATCGCTCGAGCGACGGGCGGCGAAGACGGCGATCTGCTCCTGCCGCTGCGACGGGCCGGGCGACGGGCCGTTCTGCTCCTGTCCGAGCGACATGCAGTGCACCGAACTGGTACGCCCGCTCGGTCTGGCGAGCGACGACGCCGTGGTGGGCTCGTACTGCATCCCCAAAGACACGGAGTATGACCCGCAGGATCCCGGGAACTTCGAGCTTTGTAACGCGGACACGACCAATTGTGATGATCCGCGGCCCTACTGAGCTCTGCGCCACGGCGGCCTGCGCGCTGGCGCTGGCCGCCGCGCCCGAGGTGCGCGCCGAGGCACCGCGCTCATCCCTCGTGGTGACGCGCGGGCCCGGCGCGGAGGACTGCCCGGACGCCGCGGCCATCGAAGCACGCGCGAGCGCGATGACGCACGCCAATCCCTTCGAGTCGCGCTCGGACCGGCCGCGCGACACTTGGGTCCAGGTCGAGTTTTCGCGGGTGCTTTCGGGCTACCGTGCCGTGATCTCGGCGCGCGGGCAACGGCAGGGGACGCGCGCGATCGACGACATCGGTCCCGACTGCGCGAGCCTGGCCGACGCGGTGACCATCACGCTCGTCATGCTGCTCGATCCCGAAATCGCGCGCCCGGCGCCGGAGCCGCCCCGGACCGCTCCGGCGCCCGCCGCGCCGAAGCCCGAAACGGAAGGCCGGGCGCGCGCGCGCCTCCAGCTCGGCGGCGAAGTCAGCGGCGGAGCTTCGCTCGGAATCCTCGCGCACGGCGCGCCCTTCCTGGAGGCGGGCCCGACGCTGCGCTTCGACCGCTGGCTCGGGCTGGCGCTCGGCGGCGGGTTCGTCTTTCCCGATCGCGCGGCGCTCCCGTCGGGCAGCGTCGATCTCGATCTCTGGTACGCCTACGCCCGCCTGTCGGCTCGCGTGTTCGAGCGCGGGGGCACGCGAGTGCTGGTGTTTCTCGGGCCGAGCACGGGCTCGCTCGGCGGCGAGGGCGTGAACTACACGGACAATCCCGACGAGCGACTGTGGTGGATCGCGGGCACGCTCGGCGCCGAGCTGCACGCGGCGCTCTCCCCGGTGTGGTGGTGGACGGCGCGCCTCTTCGTGCTCACGCCGTTCCGCTACGAGGAATTCTACGTCTACGACGCGGGTGAGCGGCAGCGAGCGTTCCGGACTCCTGGCATCGGGGGCGGGGTCTCGTTCGGAGTGCTGGCCGAACCATGACGGCGCGCGCCTCGCACACGCTCGCAGCCGGGTCCACGCCCGAGCGCATGGCTCCGCGCGTGCCGGCGGCGTTCGAGAGCGTGTATCGCGCTCATTTTCGCTTCGTTTGGCGCTCGCTCCGGCGCCTCGGCGTGCCCGAACGCGACGTGCCGGACGCGGTGCAGGAGGTGTTCGTGGTCGTGCACCGAAAGCTCGCCGAGTTCGACGAGACGAGCCGCGTCACCACCTGGCTCTATGCGATCGCGCTGCGCGTGGCGAGCGACCGCAGGCGGCGCGCCTGTGAACGTCACGAAGTGCTCGGCGTGCCTGCGGAGAGCGCGAGCTCGAACCCGGCCGAGAGCGAGCTCGCCGATCGCCGCGCCTTGCTCGAAAGAGCGCTCGACGCGCTGCCGCTCGAGCAGCGCGCCGTCTTCACGCTCTTCGAGCTCGACGGCATGCAGGGTCACGAAATCGCGACGCTGCTCGACGTTCCGGTCGCCACCGTCCACTCGCGCCTGCGGCTCGCGCGCGAGACGTTCCGGCGCGTGGTGGCGCGGGCGCGGGCGCGCGAGACGTTCGAGCTCGTACGCTCCGGACAGGAGGATCCATGACGAAGCGTTGGAACGACCAGGCGAGTGACGCGAGCGAGCTCGAGCGCTCGTTGCTCGCGAGCGCTCCCGATGCCGAACCACCCGCGGGTGCGGAGCAGCAAGTCTGGCAGAGTCTCGCGGCGGTGCTCGCCGTGCCTCCGGCGCCGGCCGGTGCGGAGTCGGCGGCGCAGCACGCGGCGAGTGGGGCGAGCGCGGCGAAGCTCTCGGGCGCCTCGACGCTGGTCACGCTGGGCAAGGGTTTTGCGCTCGGGGTCGGGGTGAGCCTCGCCGTCGCCGGTGTCGTGCGGCTCGGGGGAACGGACGAGCGCGAGGCGCCACCCAGCGCCGCGGCCGTGCCGACGAACGGGGCGACCGCCCCCGCGCGGCTCGCCATGAATCCGGCGCTCGAGCTGCCGAGCGCGGAGGCGCCCTCGCCGGTCGCTGCTCCGGCGGCCGTGAGCAGGGGTGTGGCGCCGAGCCCGGT
>DASXWF010001059.1:0-6289 GCA_036503835.1 Polyangiaceae bacterium
AGCGCGCGAGCGATCGCCTCCGCCAGCTTTTGAATCAAGCGCTCGATGTAGTCGCGCCGGAACACCGTACCCGGAGCCACCGTAGCACTACGGTCAGAGAGCCGCTTTTCTTCGGGGACTTGGGGCTTCGCAGGGCAGTGCCCATCCCTGCAGTCTTCGGTCACGCCTTGCGACCCTCTCGACCTGAAAAAGCAGCTGGCTCTGGCCTCGCCAGAGCACTCGCGTGGCATGCGGTCTCGGACGCCGATCGTGATCTGGTCCTCCAAGACTCTGACAGTATTGCTGCACCGGACCGACGGGCGAGCAGGCGCCCCGACCGCGCGCGCTTGCTTGCGTTCTCCGCGGGCTCCGCGTAAGCGCTCTGCCGCCATGAACGCGCACGAAGCACACTTTGCCACCAGGCTGGAGGCGGCGGTACTCCGAACGGGGACGCCGGTCATCGCCGGGATCGATCCCGACATTCATCAGCTGCCCGAGGCCTTCAAGCCGGAGTCGAACAGCGCCGCCGCGTGGGCGCCGAAGGTGCGTGCTTTCTGCAGCGAGGTGCTCGCCGCCGTGGCCGATCTGGTTCCGCTCGTGAAGTTTCAGAGCGCGTACTTCGAACAGCTCGGTCCGGCCGGTGTCGGCGTGCTCGGCGAGTTGATGGTCGAGGCGAAGCAGCGCGGCCTGCTCGTGATCCTGGACGTGAAGCGCGGCGACATCGGCAGCACGTCCAGCGCGTATGCCGAGGCCTACCTGAACCCGCACGCGTTGAGCGGCATGGGCGCCGACGCGATCACGCTGGCGCCGTACATGGGCACGGACAGCCTGCAGCCGTTCGTGGACGCGGCGAAGAAGTACGGCTCGGGCTTGTTCGTGTGCGTGAAGACCTCGAACCCCGGCAGCAAGGATTTGCAGGACCAACCGCTCGGGAGCGGGGAGCTCGTGTATGCGCGCGTCGCGAATTTCCTGCGGCCGCTCGCCGAATCGCTCACCGGCGCGTCCGGCTGGAGCTCGCTCGGCGCGGTGGTCGGAGCGACGTTTCCCCAGGCGGCCGCGGAGCTGCGCGGCCTCTTGCCGCGCTCGACTTTCCTCGTTCCGGGCATCGGCGCCCAGCAGGGCGAGATCGCGTCGCTCAAGAACTTCTTCGACGCCGAGGGGCGCGGCGCGCTCGTTAGCTCGTCGCGCGCGATCATTTTCCCGCATCGCTTCAAGGACAAGCCGGCATGGTCGCGTGAGGCCGTGCGGCGTGCCGCGGCGGACACGATCACGGACGTGCGCCAGCACGTCGCGATCGCACGGCCCTGAGTCACGCCGCGGATCGCCGGCCGGTCGAGCGCCGGGCCGGGTCAGCTCGGCTGGTCGAAAGGATCGAACGCCTGGACGTTCACGTTCGCGAGCTGCTCGGAGGTGAGGCCGAAGCGACGCTCCTTCTTGCCGTACTCCTCGATGGCTTCGTGCAGGGTCGCGGGCTTGAAGTCCGGCCACATGATCGGCAGAAAGACGAGCTCGGCGTACGCCGACTCGAACAGCAGGAAATCGCTGACGCGCGTCTCGCCGCCCGTGCGGATCAACAGGTCCACGTTCGGCAGCGCGTGAGTCGTCATGTGCCGGTGAAGCGTCGACTCGTCGATCTCTTCGGGGAGCACGAGTCCGGCGCGCGCGCGCACGGCGAGGGCACGCGCCGCCTGAACGATGTCCTGGCGGCCGCCGTACGAGAGCGCGAGCGTGAGGGTCATCCGATCGCCGCCCTCGGTGTACGCCATCAAATCCTCGACGGCGTGGCGGGTGACGGTCGGCAGGTCTTCGAGCGATCCGATCACGTTGACGCGGATGCCGTTCTGACGGAGCTCAGCCCGCTCCGATTTCGCGAAGTCCACGAGCAGCCGCATCAAGGCTTCGACCTCGATGCGCGGGCGCGCCCAGTTGGCCACGCTGAACGCGTACAGGGTCAGGTAGGGGATGCCGATGCGGGTCGCGGTCTCGACGGCGTCGCGAACCGCGCGAGCGCCCTCGGCGTGTCCCTCGGCCCGGCTCAGGCCCCGCGCCGTGGCCCAGCGGCCGTTGCCGTCCATGATGATTGCGACGTGTTGAGGAAGCCTGCTGCCGTTCGTTTTGCCCACGTAAGGATCTCGCTTTGCTTTGGAAGGCCCGGTCCCAAAAGGTTCTTCGCCGGGGTTGACTATGGCTTCGCGTCGCCGCCCCAACTGTGGAGATTTGATGGAGAAAAGCCAACGGGGCCCGAAATTCTCAGGTTCACGGGCCGGTCTGGCTGGTTCAACCAGCCGTATTGGTTGAGCTTTTCCGGATGTCCTCGCGGCCGAGCTGACTCAGCTCTTCGCGGGCCCCGCTAACGACCTCCCGCAGTTGCTCGCCGGGGCTGCGGAAGGCCGCGGGCAGGCGCAGCGCGAACTCGACTTCGGGCGGGCCGGCGGAAACCAGCTCGGCGTGGCCGCCATGGGCCTCGGCGATGGCGCGGACGATCGCGAGTCCGAGCCCGGTGCCGCCGCGCTCACCGCGCGTCGTCACGAAGCGGTTGAACAGGCGCGCGCGGATGGCGGGCGGGATGGAGCCGGGACTTCGCACGCCGACGCGGACGAAGCCTTCCTCCCGACTCACGGCGACCCGAATCGGCGCCTCGCCGCTCGAGTGAACGAGGGCGTTGTCGACCAGGTTCAGCACCGCGCGTCCGAGCCAGTTCTCGTCGCCGCGCACGAACGCGTCGCCGCCCGCCGCGAACAGCACGCGGGCTTTCGCCTCTCCGAACGACTCGAGGGCGCGCTCGGCGATCTTCGAGAGGTCCGCCGGCTCGAAGGTCTCGGCGCCGCGCGCCTCGATACGAGCCAGGCTCAGGAGCTCGCCGAGCAGGCGCTCGATGCGCGCCGTGGCCTCGCGGATTCGCCCGACGAAGCGCCGGGCCGCCTCCGGCTCGTCGAGCGCGCTCTCTTCGAGGATTTCGGCGCTGGCGCGGATGGCGGCCACGGGATTCTTGAGCTCGTGCGAGAGATCCGCGGCGAAGGCCTCCACGAACGGGCGACCCTGGAGCTGCCGGCGCATGGAGTCGAGCGAGCGGCTCAGGTGCATGAGCTCGCGCCCGCGCACCGGAGGCGGAATCGCCGCGAGCTCCCCCGCGCTCACGCGTTCGCTGAAGGCGCTGAAGGCTTCGAGCGGCGCGGCGATGGCGCGCCCGATCCACGCCGCCGCGAGCGCCGCGGCGGCTCCGAGCACCACGCTGATCAAGAGCACCGTCGGCGCGAAATCGGCGAGCAGGCGCCGCATGATCACGGTCGGCTTGTTGACGCGCACCGAGCCTTTGCGGTCGCCGTGCACCACGATCGGCACCTCGACGCTGACGCTGCCCGGCTCGGCCCCTTCGCCGGCGCTGCGCGGAAAGATGCGCGCGCCGCGGGCGTCGAGCAGCTCCATGCGCAGGTCCGCGCCGCGGGCGCGTTCGAGCTCGAGCCGGCGCCCGATGTCCTCGATGTGGCCGCCCGTGCGGTCGAGCTCTCCGGCCATGATGCCGGCGATGGCGGCGCCCTCGTCGCTGGCGGCCTGCATCGCGAGGCGCACGGCGCGCGCTTCGACGCGGTCGATCACCATCAAGCCGAGGCCGAAGGCGAAGGCGCCGACGATCACCGCCAGAGCCAGAAAGACCTGCATTCGGATCGACATGCCGCGCGCGCGCGAGCGCAAGAGCCGCGACACCACGAACGCGACGAACAGGATCAGGAGGATGGCGCCGGCGGCGACGCTGAGCAGGCGGATCACGGCTCGTCCGCTCTTCCGGTGTCGGTGCCGACTCGGTAACCGACGCCGCGCACCGTTTCGATCGTTCCACTCGGCGCGCCCGCCTCGGCGAGCTTCTTGCGCAGCGCCTTCACGTGCGAGTCGATGGTGCGGTCGGTGATCGCGAAGCCGTCGCCCCAGAGTCGATCGATGAGCTCGCTGCGCGTGCAGACGCGATCACCTTCGAGCAGAAACGCGAGCAGGTCGAACTCGATGCGCGTGAGCTCGAGCGGGTTCGTGCCGACGCGGGCGCGGCGCGTCGCCGGGTCGATCGCGACCGCCACGCTCGCGAGCGAGGCCGGGGGGACCGTTTCCGGCGCGCCGCTCACGCGGCGCAGCACCGCGCGCACGCGCGCGACCACCTCGCGCGGAGAGAAAGGCTTGGTCACGTAGTCGTCGGCGCCGGTCTCGAGCGCGGTCACCCGATCCACCTCGCCGTCGCGGCTCGACAGCACGATCACCGGCTTGCCGCGGCGATTGGCGCGAATCGCCCCGATGAAGTCGAATCCGCTGCCGTCCGGGAGCATCAGGTCGAGGATCACGAGGTCGGCCTCGCCGTGGCGCGCCTCGGCTTCTGCCAGGGTTCCGGCCTGAGTGACGGTGAATCCGTCCCGGCGAAGGGCGTACGCGACCGACTCCAGAATCGCGGGCTCGTCCTCCACGACCAAGATGCGGGCGGTCATACCCAAGAGACGCTAGCATCCAGGCGCCCCGGAGGCTTTCTCCCGATGCTGACGCTGCTGATTCTGCGACATGCGAAGTCCGGACACGAAGAGGGCCAGCCCGACGAAGCCCGCACCTTGACCGAGCGCGGTCACAAGGCGAGCAAGAAGATGGGCAAGCTCGCCGTCGAGCACGCGCTCGTGCCCGAGCTGATTCTGTGTTCGACGGCGGTGCGGGCGCGCGAGACGGTGGACGGGTTCGTGTCGACCGCCACGGGCGCGGGCAAGGTCACGTATCTCGGCGAGCTCTATCTGGCCGAGCCCAGCGCCTACGTGAAGGCGCTCTCCGAGCACGGCGGTGACGCAGAACGCGTCATGGTGGTCGGGCACAATCCGGGACTCGAAGATTTGGTGAGGGATCTCACGGGGGAACGCGTGGAGCTGCCGACGGCCGCGCTCGTCGAGTGCGCGCTCGAGATACGGAGGTGGGCGGAGCTGACGTTCGAATCCCGGGGCGAGCTGAAACGGTTTTTCCGCCCCAAAGACCACGACTGACCCGACGCCGGTGCCGCAACGAGACAGATGGGTGCCAGATTCGCGTTGCGAATCCGCCCCCGAGGCATTACGAATGGGGTGCCGGATGCAGCCTACGAGGCTACCTCGCAAAAAGGACGTCGCGCTCAGCTTGCTCGAGCAAGCGACCGTGTTCGTGCATCTCGATCCGCGCGGGGAGAAGGTGCGCGTGCCGCCGTGGTTCAAGCGGCAGCCGCAGCTCGTCCTGCAGATTGGCCTGAACATGCCGGTGCCGATTCCGGACCTGCAGGTCGACGACGACGGCTTGTCGTGTTCGTTGAGCTTCAATCGCTCGCCGCATTTCTGCGTCGTGCCGTGGACCTCCGTCTTCGCCCTCGTGGGTGAGAACGGGCGCGGCATGGTCTGGCCCGACGACGTGCCGCCGGAGGTGCAGGCCGCCGCCGAGAAGCAAGCGAAGCAGGCGAAGCTCGCGGCTGCTCCGCCTCCGCCGCCGGAGCCCGCCGCCGCCCCCGAGCCCGCCCCGAAGAAGCGACGCAAGTCGCGGGCAAAGACGGCGAGCACGGAGGGCGCCGCGCCTGCCGCGGCGGGCAAGCCGGCGGCTGCGGCCAAGAGGGAAAGCGCGCGCGGCAAGAAGAAAGGCGCCACGCCTGCCGTTCGCCCGGCGCCCGTGCCGGCGCTGGCTCCCGCGACCGCGGCGAGTGCCGCCGCGCCCGGCACGGAAAAGCTCGCGAGCGGGCCGGACTCGAAACGCAAGCGCGAGCTCCCGCCTTACCTCCGCGTCGTCAAGTAGCGCGCCTGCGCGTTCGTGACGCGGGGCTCGTTTCGCGCCTTGTGCCCGGGCCGACGCTTGCGCCCGACCGGTCGTGCTAGCGTTGGCCAGCCAAAGTCACGATGGACGTCAGGTGCAACCGTTGCGGAACCGACTACGAGTTCGACGACACGCTGATCTCGGACCGGGGGACGACCGTGCAGTGCACCAACTGCGGCTATCAATTCAAGATTTACCCCGCCAAAGCCGGCGCTAGCGCGCCCGAGCGCTGGCAGGTGAAGACCGCCTCGGGGAAAGACCTCCTCTTTACCTCGCTCCGAGATCTGCAGCGCGCCATCACCGAGCACAAGGTCGGACCGAAGGACTTGCTCTCGCGCGGCGGCCAGACGGGCCGGGCGCTCGGGTCTATCCCGGAGCTCGAGCCGTTCTTCGCCACCGCCGGCGGGATCGCGCGCGGGTTGCAGAGCGTTCCACGCACGCTGCACGGCGTCGCGCCGCCGCCGAGCGGTGCGCCGCGACCACCCGGCGGCGAGCCGACCGAGAAGCCGCAGCGCACTCA
>DASXWF010001060.1:0-11860 GCA_036503835.1 Polyangiaceae bacterium
GCTCGGCAAGAGCAACATCCTCCTGCTCGGGCCGACGGGTAGCGGGAAGACCCTGCTCGCCCAGACGCTCGCGAAGATCTTGAAGGTGCCCTTCGCGATCGCGGACGCCACGACGCTCACCGAAGCGGGCTACGTCGGCGAAGACGTCGAGAACATCATCGTTCAGCTCCTGCAGAACGCCGATCACGACGTCGAGCGCGCCCAGCGCGGCATCGTCTACATCGACGAGATCGACAAGATCAGCCGGAAGAGCGACAACCCCTCGATCACTCGCGACGTGTCGGGCGAGGGCGTGCAGCAGGCCCTCCTCAAGATCATCGAGGGCACCATCGCCAACGTGCCGCCGAAGGGCGGTCGCAAACACCCGCAGCAGGATTTCCTGCAGGTCGACACCTCGAACATCCTGTTCATCTGCGGCGGCGCCTTCGTCGGGCTCGATCAGATCATCCAGCGGCGGCTCGGGCAGAGCCGGCTCGGCTTCGGCGCGGACATCAAGGCCAAGGCCGACATGAAGCTCGGCGAGCTGCTCTCGAACGTGCAGCCCGAGGACCTCTTGAAGTTCGGCTTGATTCCCGAGTTCATCGGGCGCTTGCCGGTCATCGCGACCCTGCACGAGTTGAACGAGGACGCGCTGATCGACATCCTCACCAAGCCCAAGAACAGCTTGGTCAAGCAGTTCCACAAGCTGTTCGAGATGGACGGCGTGAAGCTCAAGTTCGCGAAGGGCGCGCTACAGGCGATCGCGAAGAAGGCGCTCGCTCGCGAAAGCGGCGCGCGCGGTCTGCGCGCCATCATGGAAGAGGCCATGCTCGACGTCATGTACGACGTGCCGTCGAAGCAGGGCATCAAGGAGGTCGTCGTCAACGAAGAGGCGATCCTCCAGGGCGACCCGCCGCTCATCGTCTATCACAAGGAAGCCGGCGTCGGCTGAGTCGCCGGAGTCCTGACGCGCGGTGTTCGTGCGTCCGGACTAGAGCAAAATTCGACACTGCGGGGTGAGGGATCCCGCAGATCAGAGAGTGCATGACCCAGATGTTCTTCAAGAACGATCCCAACGACAAGAACGGGGCACAGCGGCGCTCGCTGCCGGCACTCCCGCTGCGGGACATCATCGTGTTCCCGCACATGGTTTCGCAGCTCTTCGTCGGGCGCGACAAGAGCATCGCGGCGCTCGACGAGGCGATGACGCGCGACAAGGAGATCTTCCTCGCCGCGCAGAAGAGCGCGAAGACCAACGATCCCGTTCCCGAGGACATCTACGCGATCGGGACGATCGGCACGATCGTGCAGCTGCTCAGGCTCGCGGACGGCACGGTCAAGGTGCTGGTCGAAGGGCGGCAGCGCGCGCGCGTCCGCCGCTACCTCGAGAGCAACGACTATTTCCTGGCCGAGATCGACGAGATCCCGGAGCAGGCCGGCACCGACGTCGAGGGTGAGGCGCTGATCAGGAGCGTCCAGAGCACCTTCGAAGTCTACGTGAAGCTCAACAAGAAGGTGCAACCCGAGGTGTTGATGAGCGTGCAGAGCGTCGACGACGCCTCGAAGCTCAGCGACACCATCGCCGCGAACCTCCCGACCATCAAGCTCGCCGATCGGCAGGGCCTGCTCGAGATGGACGAGCCGAAAAAAAGGCTCGAGCGCCTGTACGAGCTGATGCAGGCCGAGATCGAGATTCTCCAGGTAGAAAAGAAGATCCGCTCCCGCGTCAAGAAGCAGATGGAGAAGACGCAGAAGGAGTACTACCTGAACGAGCAGATGCAGGCCATCCAGAAGGAGCTGGGTGGCGGCGAGCGCGACGAGTTCAAGAACGAGATTTCCGAGATCGAAGAGCAGCTCAAGCAGAAGCGCATGAGCGAGGAGGCGCAGGCGAAGGTGCGCAAGGAGCTGAAGAAGCTCAAGATGATGCACCCGACCAGCGCCGAAGCGACCGTCGTTCGCAACTACATCGACTGGATCCTCGGCCTGCCGTGGATGGACAAGACCGAGGAGCGCTTCGACGTCGCGGAGGCCGAGCGCATCCTCGACGAGGATCACTACGGTCTGAAGAAGTGCAAGGAGCGCATCGTCGAGTACCTGGCGGTGCAGGCGCTCACGAAGCAGCTCCGGGGGCCGATCCTGTGCCTGGTCGGGCCGCCCGGCGTCGGTAAGACCAGCATCGCGAAGAGCATCGCGCGCGCGACGGGCCGAAAATTCGTGCGCCTCGCGCTCGGCGGCGTCCGCGACGAGGCGGAAATCCGCGGCCATCGGCGCACCTACATCGGCGCGCTACCCGGCAAGATCGTGCAGAGCCTGAAGAAGGTCGGCACGTCGAACCCCGTGTTCCTGCTCGACGAAATCGACAAGATGAGCACGGACTTCCGCGGCGATCCGGCGGCGGCGCTGCTCGAGGTGCTCGATCCCGAGCAGAACGCGAGCTTCAACGATCATTACCTCGATCTCGACTACGACCTCTCGAACGTGATGTTCATCACGACGGCGAACACCCTCGGCGGCATCCCGGTGCCGCTCCAGGATCGCCTCGAGATCATCCAGCTCTCGAGCTACACCGAGTTCGAGAAGCTGAACATCGCGCAGCGTTACCTGATCCCGCGCCAGCGCAGCGAGTGCGGCCTCGCCGAGAACGACCTCGACTTCACGGAGAGCGCCGTCCGCACCATCATCCACCATTACACGCGCGAAGCCGGCGTGCGCTCGCTCGAGCGCGAAATAGCGAGCATCTGCCGCAAGGGCGCGCTCCGCGTCGTGAAGGACGGCAAGGACACCAAGATCGAGGTGAAGGCCGCGGACGTGCCCGGCTTCCTCGGCGTGCCGCGCCATCGCCTCGGCAAGAAGGACGAGGCGGACCAGATCGGGCTCACCCACGGCCTGAGCGTCTCCGAGCACGGCGGCGACATCCTCGACTGCGAGGTGAGCGTCGTTCCGGGCAAGGGCAAGCTCGTCATCACCGGCCTGCTCGAGAAGGGCATGGAAGAGAGCGCCCAGGCGGCGATGAGCTACATCCGCTCGCGCGGCGGCGCCCTGCGCCTCGAGCCGGATTTTTACCAAAAGATCGACGTGCACGTGCACTTCCCGGACTTCGTCCGGAAGGACGGTCCCTCGGCGGGCGTCACGATGGCGACCAGCATCGCGAGCGCGCTCACGCGCTTGCCCGTGCGCAACGAGGTCGCCATGACCGGCGAGATTACGCTCCGCGGTCGCGTCATGCCCATCGGCGGGCTCAAGGAAAAGCTCCTCGCCGCTCACCGCAACCGCATCACCACGGTGCTGATCCCGCTCGAGAATCGCAAGGACCTGAAGGAGATCCCGCGGCGCGTGCTGCGCGCGCTCCGCATCGTCCTGGTCTCGCACATGGACGAGGTCCTGCGCGAGGCGCTGAAGCTTCCGGACGCCGAGGTGCTCTTCGGCGTGCGCACTCCGCTCATCGAGTACCGCTACGGCGAGCTCTTCGAGGGCGAAGACGGTTCGAAGGCCCCGCCGCGTCCGCCGGAGGAGCCGCCGCCGGCTCAGCCGGGACTGTCGTCGTAACGGCGCGCTGCGGCGCGCGGCTGGGTCAGCCGAACGTTTCGCCGTCGTGGCCCCAGAGGTAGCCCTGGGCGTCGGAGAACTCGATGTAGATCCGGTTCTTCGGGACTTCGAGCGCACGTTCGAGGCGCTCGCAGAGCCCGGCGGAGAGCTGCTCGGTGAGCTCCGGCGTGAAGCGGCCGACGTTCTTGACCTCGACGTAGCAGGCGGGACCCGTGGTGCCGCCGAAGGTCATCTCGAGCCCCGGCTCGATGCTCGTCATCATGTAGGCTTCGGGTTTGCCGAGGCGGGCGGCGAGCAGGACCGAAAGCTCCGTGAGGAGCTTCGCGCGCGTCTCCGCCGCGGGTTTGGCGCTGGTGACGATTTTCAGGAGAGGCATGGCGAAGTGGGCGGGACAGGTTTCGAACCTGCGACATCCGGCTTGTAAGGCCAGCGCTCTACCGCTGAGCTACCCGCCCGGGTGATCAGCAGCCGGAGAGTAGCAGCAGAACCGGAGGTTGGGGCACGGCGGCGATTCTTTCCCCCCATCGGTTTGGCCGCTCGGCTGGAGACGGGCCGGCAGTGTGGCACCGAGCAACGGTTCGGGTGGGATGAGGGGTGCGCGGGCGCGCGCTGAATGCACATTCTATGTGTATGATAGGAGCATGGCGATTCGGCGGGAGAAGCGGGTTCAGATGCTGTTCTCGGACGAGGAGTGGGCAATGCTGTTGGAGTTGGCCGACGAGGATGGTGTTACGGCCAGCGATTGGGTGCGCCTTCGCGTTCGGCAGGGGTACGCGGAGATGGCCGAGCCGAGGCGAACGAAGTCGAAGTTCAGGAGATGAAGGGCCGGCGCTCGCGCGACCCTGCGCTCAGCCTTTCCAGACCCACCAGGAGCAGAGCGCACCCGCGGCGCACAAGAGGACGACGGAGACTTGGCCGAACAGCAGGTGGAACGGCAGCCGCGCGTCCCAGTTCCACCAGGTCTGGATGCCCCAGCCAATCGCGCCGAGCGCGAAGACGATGCCGATGTTGCGCGTGTGCGACGAGCGCGGTCGGTGCCTCGACACGACGCGAGCCTACCAGCGCTAGGGGACCGGGAGCTCGAAGGCGAGGGCGAAGTTTTGCTGTCGGGTTTGGGTGCTCGAGCCGATGAAAGGGTCGGAGTCGCGAAGCCTTCCCCAGCGTTTGGTGCCGGGGAAAGGTGTGGTCATGGCGGCAGGCTCGGCAACGGTCGCGTAGCCGACGGTGAGTCCAGCAGCGGGGAGGTCGGTCGCGCAGGTGATTTGGACGGTGTCGCCCGCGATGGCGACGGATTGGATGGTGACTTGGCTGTTGCCGGAGCGGACTTCGAAGCCGTTGCCGGCTCGCCAGGCCGGGCTGCCGGCGTGCGGGGTCTGGAAGGTGGTTTCCCACGCGAGGGGTGGGACCGGCACGTGGAAGCTGACGGTGATGACGCGGCCGTCCCGCGTGACTCCCGTCGGTTGAAGGGGTTGCCAGGGGCGGCCGAGGATGACCCGCTCGAAGTACACTTGTCCGAATTTTTCCCCGAGGCGGCGGTAGCCGTCGGTCACGAGGTGGATGGCGTCGCCGGATTCGTATTGGTACTTGGGGCCGACGCAGGTGATGTCGTCGGGGTGGTTCACGCCGACTTTCCACTGGGCGAAGGTCGAGGCAGCACGATCGTTGACGGAGTTTTGTTGGGAGACGAGGAGGGGGATGCTCCGGACCTGCTGAGTGACGGCTTTGAGGTCGGCGTTGTAGTCGGTCCAGAGTTGGACGAGGTCGCTTTCGTAGTTGGCGTTTTCGGCGTCGCATTCGCCGTGGGTGATGATGATCGCGCCGACGCCGAAGCTTTTGCCGGCGGCGAGCGCGAGGCGACGGATCGCCCGGGTTTCGATCAGGGTCGCCTGGTAGGCGCGACCGTTCACGCCGTTCACGGTCGCGCCCTTTTTCAGGTAGGTCATGCACTGGCCGTTCTCGCCGAACTCGCCGTGGATGGTGACGTAGTTCCGGCCGGCCGCGTCTTGGAGGAGCGCGGTGATCTGGTTGGCCATCGCGGCGTGCGGGGTCTCGCCCGCGATGTTGGTGGGCCAGGAACTGGGGTAGCTCGTCGAGGCGCGGCCGACGGGTTCGACGAGAGGCACGAGCGTGAGGGACGCGTCGTTCGGATCGACGGGCCAGGGGAGGGTGCCGGTCGAGAGTTTGAGGTTGGCGTAGGGCTGGAGCCTCGACTTCACGGGTGTGCCGTTCTGGCCGACCGCCAAGCTCTGACCGGTGCCGATGACGGACGTCCAATCCCAGGCTCCGCCGCCGGTCGTCGAGCCGGCGCTGCTTGGTGCGGCGCGGGCCGTGCCCGTCCCGCCGATTCCGCCCGCGCCCGTAGCGCGCTCGCTCGTGGTTCGGTTCTTGCTGCACGCGAGCGCGAGCGCCACGCACGCGCCGAGCGCCGCTCCGAGCGATGAACGATGCAGCATCGAACGGGCGCGGATCTAGCACGCCTGGAACTCCGGGACGGACTCGGCGAGCGGGGGTACGGTTTCGTACATGAAGCTCCGGCGCCACGTGGTCGTCGTCGGTGGCGGGTTCGGCGGACTCGCCGTCACGAAAGCTCTCCGGCGCGCGTCCGTGCACGTGACGCTGGTCGATCGCTCGAATCACTATTTGTTCCAGCCGTTGCTGTATCAGGTGGCGATGGCCGGGCTCGCTCCGGCGGAGATCGCGGCGCCGATCCGCAGCGTGCTGCGGTCGCAGGAGAACGCGCGCGTGCTGCTCGCGGAGGTGACGGGGATCGATGTCGCCGCGCGGCGCGTGTTCACGCGCGAGTCACCGCCGCTCGACTACGAGTTTCTGGTCTTGGCGTGCGGCGCGCGGAATTCCTATTTCGGCCACGACGAATGGGCGAAGGTCGCGCCGGGGCTCAAGGATCTGGACGACGCGGTCGAGATCCGGCGCCGCGTGCTGCTCGCGTTCGAAGCCGCGGAGCGCGAGGGGGATCCGGCGTTGCGCCGCCGCCACCTCACGTTCGTGGTGATCGGGGGCGGTCCGACGGGGGTCGAGCTCGCGGGCGCGATCGCGGAGCTGGCGACGTTCGTGCTGGCGCGCGATTTCAGGAGCATCCGCCCCGACGCGACGCGCGTCGTGCTGGTCGAAGGGGGCTCGCGCATCCTCGGTGGCTTCGACGCGGAGCTGTCCGCGAAGGCCGTGCGCTCGCTCGAGGAGATGGGCGTCGAGGTGCGAACGAGCACGCGCGTCACGCACATCGACGCGCTCGGTGCTCAGTGCGGAGACGAGCGCATCGACGCGTCGACGGTGCTCTGGGCCGCCGGTGTGCACGCCTCCGAGCTCGGGGCGACGCTCGGGGCCGGCGTCGATCGGCAGGGACGGGTGCGCGTGGAACGCGACTGCAGCGTGCCGGGGCATCCGGAGGTGTTCTGCATCGGCGACGTTGCGGCTTTCCTGCCCGAGGGTGAGGAGCAGGAGCTGCCCGGGGTGAGTCCCGTGGCCATGCAACAGGGACGTTTCGTGGCCAGGCAGATCCAGCGGAGCCTGGACGGGCGGGCGCGCGAGACATTCCGCTACGTCGACAAGGGGATCATGGCGACGATCGGGAGAAGCCGAGCAGTCGCGAAGATCGGCCGCATCCGGCTCTCCGGATTCATGGCTTGGGCCGCCTGGCTCTTGCTTCACATTTTCTACCTGATCGACTTCCGGAGCCGCCTGCTCGTGTTGATCGATTGGGCTTTCGCGTACTTCACGTACCAGCGCGGCTCGCGCTTGATCACGGGCCGCAGGCTCGAGCCCGGTGCGCCGGTGAGCGTGGATCCGGTCGGGCGGGATGCAGCGAGCATGGTCGACGAACCGATGCGACCGCGCGACGTTGCCTGACCGGTCGTCCCACTATCCCGGCGAGCTCGCGTATCCCACAACCTGCGACTTCGTCGCTGCCACGCGCACTTTCGGCAAGCGATGCCCGTGTGATCGCAAGACATTTTCTTATGGCGGGGATTACGGCATGATGTAAGGTGAAATCGTTGAGGTCGCGCGGGTCAGCGCAACGTCGGTGGCAATGTCAGAAGGTCCGGCGGAGAAGAAAGGTTTCGAGCGATGGGTCGCATCGCTCAAGCACGAAGCACGGTCGTTGACCATGCCGAGCGCGCGCGCGGAGCCCATTCACGACTCTTCCGAACCGCCTCCCCCCGGGCCGCTCTCGCTCGATGAGCAGGTCACGCTCGTGCAGCGCCTGCCGAAAGAGATCGTGAAGGCGCTCCGGGAGCGCGAGTCGCAACGAGTTCAGCGGGAGTCGAGTCGCCCGCCGATCGCGCGGGTCGACGAAGAGTCGACCGCCGTCTTCATTCCGCCGCCCGAGTTGCTCGCGCGCGCCAAGCGTTTCCAGCCGCCGCCCAAGCCTGGTCGCAACGCGGACGTGCCGCCGGCCCCGAGCGATCCGCCTGCACGATCGGTGAACGAGCTCCCGACGAAGCCGCCCCCTCCCATGACGGAGGAGGCGCCTGCACCGCGCAGCTCCCCACACGGAACCGTCATGGCCGCGCGCACCCCGGCTGTCGCGTTTCCCGCGGCGGCGCGGACGCCGAGCGGCCAGTTCCCCGCGGCGGCGCGGACACCGAGCGGCCAGTTCCCCGCCGCGCGCATGACGCCCGCCGGCGGCATCCCCGCCGCCCGGTCGGCGGCCGGCGTGCCGAGCAGTCGGAACACGCAACCAGGGTTGAGAGGGCCGACTCCTGCGTTCGGCTTTCCGGCGCAAGCCATGCCCCGTTTGGGCGTGCAGCGGCCGAACGCGCTGAAGCCCGGCGTGCCGCAGAGCGTTCCTCGTGGCTTCACCGCGGCGCTCGTACCCAAGGCGGTCGTGGACGTGATCGCGCCGCCCGCTGCCGAGGCGCCTCCAGCCGAGGACCAGCTCGACAGTGAGGAGCCGACGTCGCGCGCCCGCTTCGCCGCCGAGCCGCTCGAGCGCTCGCACGTGCCGATGAGCTCGGCCCCGCCGCCCGAGCCCGCCGCCCCGGATCTCGAGATCCAGGCTTCTCCCTCGGAAGCGCCCCCCGAAGCCGCCGTCGAGCAGCGCTGGGAAGACGAGGAGGAGGAGGCCCCGACGCAGGAGCACGTCGCGCCGAGCTCTCGGGGTGCCATGCCTGCCGCGGTCGCCGCGGCTCCTTCGCGCACGAACTACCTGCTCTGGCTCGGGTGGACCGCCGCCGCGCTGATCGTGGCCTGCGCGATCTACATCACGTTCTTCAAGAAGTAAGTCGGGCGAGAGCCGCGCGGCTCAGCGCCCGAGTGCTTCGACGATGCCCGCGTGCATGGGTTTTCGCCTGTAGTCCTCGTCGAAGGGCAGGGGACGATGCGGGCCGGTGCCGCGGAGCCGCGCCCAGTCCGGCGAGCTCAGCCACGAGTGCCGATCGGTGAGGCCCCAGAAGGTCATGCCGGTGCAGGCCTTCACCGCGAGGCACGCGCGCACGACGCCTTGCGCGAGCGTCGCTTGCTCCGCGAGCTTCTGCTCGGCGCTGCCCGCGATTTCACCGAGCGGGACGTCGATTTCCGTGAGCTCGATCTTCACGCCGAGCGCGGCGTAGCGCTCGAGCGTCGCCTGCATCCGTTCCGGGCTCGGCCAGTGCCGCGGCTCGAGGTGCATCTGAAAACCCACGCCGTGGAGGGGCACGCCGCTTTCCTTGAGCGAGCGGACGAGCTCGTACGCGCCCTGGCTCTTCGGCGTCGAAAAGTCCTCGATTTCGTAGTCGTTGTAGAAGAGCTCGGCCTGCGGGTCTGCGGCGTGCGCCGCTCGAAACGCATCGGCGACGTAGCCTGGGCCCAGCGCGCTGAACGGCGAATCCGCGCGCAGCTTGCCGGTCTCGTCGACCGCTTCGTTCACGACGTCCCATTGCGCGATCTTGCCGCGATAGTGCTCGGCGGTGAGCGTGACGTGGCGCAACATCGCGTCGTGGAGCGCCTTGCCCGAGAGCTTCTTCACCCACGCCGCGAGCTGGCTGTGCCAGACGAGCGTGTGACCGCGCACGCGCATGCCGTTCTCTTCGGCGAAGCGCACGAGGCGATCCCCGGCGTCGAAGGTGAAGCGGCCCGGATCGGGCTCGACGGCGTACCACTTCATCTCGTTCTCGGCGGTGAGCGAGTCGTACTCGCGGGCGGCGAGCGGCTGGTAGCGCGGATCCTCGAAGAACCACGTGGCGAGCGCGACGCCGATGCGCCGTCCGGTGGGAGCGGCCGCCTGGCGCAGCGACGGTCCTGCAGGCGCGTCCGCTGAATGTTCGATCCCTCCGGCTGCGGTCCCGGTAGCGCCGGGTGGTTTGCGCGGGATGCAGTCGATCGTGGAGCAGGCGAGCGCGAGGAAGCCGGCGAGACGGAAGCGATTCATTGGTTGGCGACGATGTGCACTTCGGTCCCGGGCTTCGCTTTCTGGCCCGCTTCCGGCGTCTGGCGCAGGACCAGGAGGCCCTGCGTTTCGGCCATGTTCGCCCACTCGATGACGGCCTTGAAGCCCTGCTCTTCGAGTTTCTTCTTCGCCTGGCTCGCGACCATGCCGATGACGCGCGGCACCTCGACCTCGGTCGGACCGCTCGAGACGCGCACGGTGACGGAGCCGCCCTTCTCGAGCGACGCGTCCGCGGGCGGCAGCTGAGAGACGACCTTGCCCTCGGGGACGGTGGCGTCGGGGATCTGCGCGAGCACGGCCTTGAACCCGGCCTGATCGAGGCGTGCCGTCGCGTCGAGCTGCGTGAGGCCGGCGAGGCTCGGCACTTTGGGCAGGTCGTCGGCGAGCACGATGCCGACCGGGTGCTCCGGCGGGACGCGCTGGCCGGGCGGAATGGACTGTCGGATCACGGTGCCGGTGCGCTTGCCCGCGGCCGCTTCACGCCCGGCGACGAGCAGCGCCAGATGAGCCGTGGCGGCGTTCGCGCGGGCATCGCTCTCCGTGAGCCCCGAGAAGTCCGGCACGACTACCTCCTGCTTGGCGGTGCTCTCGACCGCGGCGCCCATCCCGATGCGCTGCGTGACGAGCGTCGTGGCGATCGACGTCAGGACCGCGGTCGCGAAAGCGATCAGGATCACCGACGAAGCATTCAAGGTTCACCGTCCGCAACCGGCTTCCAGCCGCAGCGAGTCGTAGAAGAAGCTGGTCTTGCCCGTGAGGTCGGTCCGAGAATACGCCACGAAGGTGACCGTTCGTCCAGCCAATCCGTCGAGATCCAAGGTCGTGCGCTCCAGAGCGGTCCAGCCGCTCGTGAAATCCAGGTTCGTGAGCTCCTGGGCCTGCCAGACGACCCCGTTGTCGTCCTCGAATTCGAGGTACGACACGTCGTACACGTCATCCAGCGCGTCTTCGGTCTTGATCCAGTAGCGGCCGGTGAGGGTGAGGGTGTTGGCGTTCGGGGGGATCGTCACGTCTTGGCGCAGGATTACGTCATAGCGATCGAACTCGTTGTCGGGGATGCCGCCGAGCCAGGCGAGGTAGTTGCCGAAGGGCGTGACCCCTTCCTGCACGAGCTCGGCACTGCTCCGGTGAACGATGATCTCGAGGCCGGGCAGATCCGATTCTTCGCGCCAGGCCACACCGGGACCCGCTTCGAAGTCGGCGTTCTTGAGCAGTTGGTTGTCGCAGCCGCCGATCTGGCCGCCGCTGCCGCCGCTCGACGTGCCGGCGTTGCCGCCGCTCGACGTGCCGGCGTTGCCGCTGCCCGCGCCGCCGATCGCTCCGCCGCTCCCTCCAGCCGGACCCGAGCCGGCGAAGCCTGCGTTTCCACCGGCAGGCGAGCCGCCGTTGTTGGAACCGCCATTGTCGGAACCGCCGCTGCCAGCGGCGCCGCTCGCGGCTCCGCCACTCGCGCCGGATCCTCCGTGAGCGCCGCTTCCTCCGGACGCGTCCGAACCGCTGGAAGCGCCGCTTCCGCCGGTTCCGCCGCTGGCATCGTCGCCGCCGTCGCCCAGCGCCGCCGTTCCGCCCTCGCTCGAGCTCGTGCCGGCCGTGAAGCTGCCGGCCGCTCCGCCGTTCGTTCCCTTCGGGCCGGACCCGCCGCTCGCCTTGCCGCCGGTTCCGGCCGCAGCTTTTCCTCCGCCGTCTCCGCCGCTTCCGCCCCGGCCGCCGGAACCCACCTGACCCGCGCCTGAGCCGGCGGTTCCTCCCGAACCAGCGTCTGCTGCTTCGAAATCCGGACTGAGACTGCAGGCGAGCGCGGGCGTCAGCGCGAAGAGGAGGAGGAAGCGAGGTCCCCGGAACATGGCTGAATGATACGCGGGAAGAGGCCGGAAATACCTCGAGAGTCGTGATCGGGCGTCACATCAGTCGTGACTCGGGCTAAAAGTCCCGGCGTTTCACCGTGTCTACCTC
>DASXWF010001061.1:0-3651 GCA_036503835.1 Polyangiaceae bacterium
ACGGCGTCGACGTAGCCGCTCTTCGCGATGGCATCGACGAAGCGCCGCGTCATCGCCATCGGGGTGTCGATGTATTCGGCGCCGCCGTGATACGAGAAAAGGACGACGTCGTAGTCTCGACGCGCCCGTTCCAGCGCTTTCTTGAGGCGCGGGAGGCGTGCCCAGGCCACGTAGTGTCTGCCGTCGTGCGTCTCGATGTCGCCGGCGTTCCAGATCTGGGTGACGGCGAACACGGCGATGCGCCGGCCCCGCACCTCGAGCACGGCCGGCTCGTACGCCGCGGCGAGCGTGCGCCCCGTGCCCACGCTCTTCACGCCCGCACGCGCGAGGTTGTCGAGCGTCTCGAAGAGCGCGCCGCGCCCGTAGTCCCAGGCGTGGTTGTTCGCGGTCGACACGATCTGAATGCCCGCCTGCGCGAGCGTCAGTCCTCCGTCGGGCGGTCCGGTGAAGATCAGGCGGTTGCGCGGGGACTGCGTTTCGCCCTTCTGATCGCTGAGCTGCGATTCGAGATTCACGAATCGGAGGTCCGCGTCGCGCCAGAGCGGCGCCATGAAGCGAAACGGGTCGTAGCGAACGTCGGCGAGGATCGCCTGGCCGCACTCGCGTCCGAAGTTGACGTCGCCGCCCGCGACGATCACGAGCGGTCCCGGTGCGGCGGCGGGCGCGGCGCTCGGTCGCGGGAGCACGGCGGCGGGCGGCACCACACTGGCTGCCGGCAGCGAGGGCGGATTCACGCTCGTGCCCGCCGCAGTCGGCGCGGAGTGCGAGGGCAACGCTCGCACTCCGAGCGTCAGCCCGAGCATCGCGAGCAGCGCGCCACCGAGCGCGAGCCCGAAGAGACGACCCCGGGTTTTAGACATGCTGGAAATCAAGTATTCCAGATCGCCGCGATCCGCGCGAATCGACCTCCGCGAGAGCACGCCCCCTGCCCGCTCCGGCGCGGCAATGGTAAGGCGGGGACGCCGTGAAAATCGCAGTCGTTGGTACCGGATACGTGGGTCTAGTCGCGGGCGCGTGCTTTGCCGATACGGGGACGCACGTCACCTGCGTCGACGTCGACGAGCGCAAGCTCGAACGCTTGCGCAAGGGCGAGGTGCCCTTCTTCGAACCGAACCTGGCGGACCTCGTCAAGCGTAACTGGCCGCACCGCCTCGACTTCACGTCGAACCTCGCCGAGGCGATCGACGGGCGCGAGGTCGTGTTCATCGCGGTCGGCACGCCGCCGCAGGAAGACGGCTCCGCCGATCTCAGCCACGTGCTCAACGTGGCCAAGCAGGTCTCGGAGGCCGCCAAGCACGACCTGGCGCTCGTGACCAAGAGCACGGTGCCGGTCGGCACGAATCAAAAAGTGCGCGAGGTCGTGCAGAAGTACGCGAAACACAAGATCAGCGTCGTCAGCAATCCGGAATTTTTGAAGGAAGGCGACGCCGTCAACGACTTCTTGAAGCCCGATCGCATCGTGGTCGGGACGGACGACGACAAGGCGTTCGAGGCGCTCTCCCGCCTCTACGCGCCTTTCAACCGCCAGCGCAACCGCCTGCTCCGCATGAGCCCGAAGAGCGCGGAGATCGTGAAGTACGCGGCGAACGCCATGCTCGCAACCAAGATCTCGTTCATGAACGAGATCGCGCGGCTCTGCGACGTGGCGGGCGGCGACGCCGAGCACGTGCGCGTGGCCGTCGGCTCCGACGAGCGCATCGGCATGCAATTCCTCTATCCTGGCCTCGGTTTCGGCGGCAGTTGTTTCCCGAAGGATCTGCGCGCGCTGGTCCACACGGGCGAGGAGCTCGGCGTGGATCTCGCCGTGGCGCGCGCCGCGGTCGCCGCGAACGAGGGTCCCGTGAACTACCTGCTCCAGCACATGGAGCAAGACCTCGACGGCATCAAGGGCAAGGTGATCGCCGTGTGGGGTCTCGCGTTCAAGCCCCGCACCGACGACGTGCGCGAAGCCCCGGCCCTGCGCCTGATCCGCGAGGTCGTGAAGCGCGGCGGCACCGTCCGCGCCACCGATCCCGAAGCGCTGGTCACGGCGCGCGAACGCCTCGAAGCGGGCGGCGGCAACGTCCTCGAGAAGGTCACCCTGCTCAAGGACGAGTACGAAGCCTGCAAGGGCGCGGACGCTCTCGTGCTCGCGACCGAATGGAGCGAGTACCGCGCGCCCGACCTGCAGCGCATCAAGGCGTCGCTGCGCGGCCGCCACGTCTTCGACGGCCGCAACGTGCTCGTCCCGGACGCCGTCGTCGACGCGGGGCTCGTCTACCGCGGCATGGGGCGTCCGAAGCGCGGGTAGTCCGGAACGAAAGTTCGCGTTCGGCGAACACCTTTTCGCGCTCGCGGGAATATCCCTATCGGCCGCGATGCGCGTAGGGTGTACTTTGTCGTGCGTGGGAACGAGAGGTCTTGCCCGCTCTGCGCTCGCTTGGGGCATCGGCGCGGCGCTCAGCGGGGCTTCGGTAGCCCGCGCCGCGGAGGTCAGGTGGCAAGGACCAGCGGAATGCGACGGCGCGCGGGACGCGGTCGAGCGGGTCGAGGAGCTCGTCGGACGCAAGCTCGACAGCGTGGAAGGACTCGATTTCGAGGTCGCGACGAAGAGGCTGGCGGACGGAAGCTGGGAGCTCGAGCTCATGACTCACGACGCCGGCGCGGCGCCTGGAGAGCGCCGCTTCGTGGCCAAGACCTGCGCGGCGGTGACGGACGCGGCCGCGGTCGCGATGGCCATGACCATTCGTGGTTCGAGCCATCCACCCGAAGAGCAGCCAGCGGAAAGCGCGCCCGCCCCTCCCGCGGAAGATCCGCGCGCGACCCCGGCTCCGCCGGTGCGCGATAGCGTCCGGCCGAAACCAGGGAGCGCGCCTCCGAAGAACGCTGCGCTCGTGGGTGCCGGTCTGGTCCTGGATACGGCAACCCTGCCGAGCGCCGCCGCAGGACTCACGGCGAGCGCTGTTTTCCGCCACTCGAGCCTGCGACTCGAGATTCAGGGAACCTTCCTGCCGAGGGCGATGGCCGACATCGGGGAGGGACGCGAAGGCAGGTTCAGCTTCTTGTCGGGAGCGCCGCTCGTTTGCCTCGATCGCGGCCTACGAGGCTTCAGCGCGCTCGCTTGCGGCGGGTACGAGATCGGCCAGCTGACGGGCGAAGGACAAGGCGTGTCGGATCCGGCGCGAGGGAGCATCCTGTGGCAGGCGGTACGCCTCGATCTCGGCGCGGGTCTGGCCGCGACGGACTGGTTGCGGGTCGTTGCACGTCTCGGGGCCGCGATCCCCACGACCCGCAGCGAATTCGTGCTCGCGGGCGTGCCCGTCCACGAAACGCCGGCCCTGAGCGCCCGGGCAGCGATCGCCGTGGATATCGTCTTGTGAGCCAACGGATTCTTCCGGTTGCGGAAACTCACCGAAGGCAGCCCTTGAGCTCCTCCGTGGCAGAGGTCGATTCCGAGGCTTCGCGCATCGAACAGGACACCTGCGACTTTGCCGGTACCTACCGCGAGCATTTTCCTTTCGTCTGGCGCTGCCTGCGCGGGCTCGGCGTGCGGGAGGCGGCGCTCGACGACGCCGCCCAGGATGTTTTCGTGATCGTGCACCGGCGCCTCCGTGACTTCCGCGGCGAATCGAGCCTGCGCACTTGGCTCTACGGCGTCGTCCGCAACGTGGC
>DASXWF010001062.1:0-5295 GCA_036503835.1 Polyangiaceae bacterium
GCGCGCGGCGCGACCAGCGAAATCTTCGCCGAAGAGGGCGGGCGCGCCCCGGGCTCCCCGGTCGCGCTGGCGAAATTCGAGGGCGTTCATCGCGAGGGAGGCACGCTCGTCGTTCGCGCCAAGGACGTAGAATGGCGCTGGTCGGCGGCACCGGGTTTTACTCGAACCGCGCGCCTGCCCGAGCCCTCACGACCCTGCGCGGAACCCCGGTTCCATGCCGGCGCCGAGCGCTTCGTCGTCGAGGTGGCGAACCTCGAGACGTACGAGGAGGGCCGTCTCTGCGACCGCTGGACGGGCGCGCGCAGCGGCGTCTTCAAGATTCCGCTCTCCAGCGCGCGCTCCACGATCGTGAGCGGCGACGGCAAGCTCGTCGGCATCGGCCTCGATCGAGCGACGATCTTCCACGCGGACACGAACCTGGTCGAAACCCTGCCCACCGGCACCGCGCCGCGCCACTTCCCCCGCAAGGATCGGCTCGTCACGCGCCTGAGCTCGCTCGCCCAGGTCGAGGTCTGGGACATCCCCCACGCAAGAAAGATCGGCGAGCTCGAGCTCGAATACGGCTACCCCGAAGTGTACGCGTTGAGCCCCGACGATCGCCTGCTGCTCTACCAGCGCGACGTCTGGGACCTCAACTCGGGGCGAAAGCTCGTGCGTTTGAAGGACACGGTCGATGCGGCGGAGTTCTGGGACGACACGACGCTCGCGGTCGTTTCGGGCGTGCGCCTCACGCTGTATCGCGTACCGAGCTTCGAGCCCGTGCTCGGCTTCGTCGCCGCGCGCGAGGCAGCGGCCGCGATCGCCTTCGAGCTCGGTGCGAAATCGGCGTCCGGCGCCGGTGCGCTCGAATCGTTCGGCGACGCGAGCTCGCTCGACGGGACGCTGCGCTGCAGCGTCGGCAACGCGGGCGTCCCCTTCCGGCTGTGTCGGGAGTTCTCAGAAACGACGCGCGTCGTCGGCGCCGTGCTTGCGCGTTGAACGTGAAATTGCAGTGACAACTAACGTTCCGCAATCGCGAGTCGATTGCATCGATACAATCGGCCCCCGCGCCTTCTGCTCGCCGGGAATCTGTGGCAAGTACTCGCCGTGACCAAGAGAACCAGCCTTTCCACGCTTCGTCCTAGTTTTGTCCGTCCGAGCCTCGCGGCCCTCGTGATCGCGGCAGGTACGGCCTTCGGCCTGGCGGCTTGCTCGTCGGACGAAGGAGGGAACGACGACGACGGCGTCAGCGGCACGACGAACGCCGGCGGCACGAGCGGCAGCGCAGGAACGGGTGCAGGCAACGGTGGAGCTGGCGCGGGCGGCAGTGCAACGGGCGGCGCGGGCGCCGGCGGCACGAGCACGGCGGGGACGGCCGGCAGCACCGGCTGAGCGGGGACCGGTGGCAAGAGCACCGGTGGCAGCGCGGGCAGCACCGGTGGCGCGGGCGCAGGCGGTGCGGGCACTGCGGGCGTCGGAGGCAGCACCGGTGGAGCAGGCGCGAGCGCAGGCGGTACGGGCGGTGGCGGAATGAGTGGTGGCGGGACGGGCGGCGCTCTGGGTGGTGCCGGCTCGGGCGGCGGCGGCGCGGGCGGTTCCGGCGGCAGCGCTGGTGGCGGCGCCGAGGACTACGACATGCAGCCCGAGGATTTCGGGTGCATCTCCGAGTTGCAGCGCGTTCGTGGCTACCGCATCAAGAACATGCTCGGCCACGACACGGAAGCCGTCGCCGCCGCAGAGAATGACGAGGGCGCGGTCTTTCCGGTCGGCACGGTCATTCAGCACTTGCCGAACGAGGCGATGGTCAAGCGCCGCGCGGGCTTCTCGGCTGAAACGAAGGACTGGGAGTTTTTCGTGCTGACGTTGAGCGCTCAGGGAACGACGATCGCGCAACGCGGCACGACCGACGTCGAAACGTCGATGGGCGCGACGTGCGTCAGCTGCCACACGGATGTTCCGGATCAGTACGACTTCATCTGCAACACGTGGGGCGACTCGGGCGACGGCACCTGCGGTTTCAATCTTTCCGACATGCAGCTGATGCAGCAGGAAGCCAGCGATCCTCGCTGCGATTGAGCGCGGCGGCGGCAGCTGTGCCGTGAGCGCCGGCGCTTGGACCGCTGAGCGGCACGAGGCCCGAGTGCCTTGTGCTCACCGTGTCAGGTCACTCTGTTCAACGCGATGACCGGCACCAAAAAACCTATTTCGCCCCGCCGCAGGATGCCCCACGCAGAGCTCCGTTCTGCTGGATTGTTGGAGGACGAGCGGAATCTGGCCCCCCCGAGGTGCTTCGCGCCTCTATCTTTGCACCCCATGCTGCGTCGTATCTCAAGCCACGCCCTTGGTATCTGTGCCGCCGGTTTCTGTCTCGTGTCGCTCGCGGCTGCCTGTTCTTCGAACGAGAACGACGATGCCGGTGCGAGCGGCGCCGGCGGCATCGCCGGTTCTGCTGGTAAGGGCAGCGCCGCGCCCGGCGGTGGTACCAGCGGCGCTTCCGGTATGGCGGGGTCGAGCGGGACGACGGGCAAGGGTGGGGGGAGTGGCTCGAGCGGCGCTTCCGGCGCCGGAGGCCGCTCGGGTGGAGGCGGCGGCAAGGGCGGAGCGGCCGGCGGCTCAGCCGGCAAGGCGGGTGCGACGAGCGGCGGTAGCGCCGGCAATGACCCGTCGGAGGCGGGCGGCTCGGGACAGGGCGGCGGCGTTGCCGGCGCGGGCGGGAGCGCCGGCAACGCCGCCGCGGACTGCGGCGATTCGTTCGTGAGCGACGTGACGGTGAGCGTTCACGAGGACGTGAACACGATCCTGGTGGTCGAATGGACGCAGACGGTGGCGGCGGACGAAACCTGGCTCGAGTTCTCGTTCGAGGAAGACAACGAGATGACCTCGCGGCCGAAGCCCGGCGTCACGGGCGCGCACCGCGACGTAGTGCTCGGCGTGCCGGGCGACACCGACGTCGCGATTCGTGTCGTCAGCCGTCAGGGCACGACCGAGTGTGCGACACGCGACTACGAAAGCACGACCGATCCGGTGCCGAGCGGCATGCCGGAATCGGAGATCCTCGCCTACGATGCCGAGCGGGCGAGCCCGGAGCGCTGGCTCTTCGGCTCGGTGGAGGATTCGGACGCCGGCGGTCCGAACGGCTACTACCGAAACACGTTCTGGCTCTACATCATGGATCGCAAGGGCCGCATCGTCTGGTACTACGCGGACCCGTCGACCCTCGCCACGTCGTCGTTCCAGCGCATCGCGCGGGACGGCGGCTACATCTGGATCGAGAAGCGCTGCTTCAGCTGTAGCGGGTTCGAGGAGTCCGTCCTGAAGATGACGCTCGACCACAGCTACGAGGAGGAAATCGAGGTGCCCGGGCTCGCCGACGCCATCGACGTGACGGACGACGGTTCGCTCCTCTATGACGCGAACGACGAGCTCCGGGAAATGGACGCCTCCGGCGATTTCAGGACGATCTGGAGCTGCACCGATCACTTCCCGCGCGGCTTCATCTGCTACACCAACACCATCAACTGGAACGCCGCCGACGACACCGTGATGATGTCGTATCCCGAAGAGAACACCGTGATTCAGGTCAGCCGCGCGACGGGCGAGGTGGTCGGACAGTACGGTGAGGCGGCGGGCAGCTATGATTTCGCCGCCCCGCTCAGCATGCCGCCGACCGCGTGGGGCTTCGGCTTCCAACATTTCCCGAACATCAGCGCCGACGGCACGCTGATGGTGTCTTCCCACATGCCCGGCTACACTGCGCAAAACACCACGCCGACCGCGAACCAACACGCGTTTCTCGAGTTCGAGATCGATCGCGAGAACGAGCGACTGATCGAGAAATGGCGCTACACCGAGGGGCCCGAGTGGCCGCGGGCGAAAGGCATGGCCATCCGGCTCGAGAACGGCAACACGCTCGGCAACTACGGTACGGGCGGCGTGATCCGCGAGATTACCCCGGACAAGGAGACCGTGTTCCACGTGAAGTTCGATCACCCCGAAGGCAACGACGCGTACAACAAGATGGTCGGGCACAACGTGCTGATCGACGACCTCTACGCGCTGAACGTGGGCGGTCCGGAATGAGGCTTCTCGAACGGGCGGCGCTGTCGCTCGCCTGCGCGTGGTTCGTGGCTTCGGGCGCTGGTTGCGAGTCGAAAGACGAAGAGCCGCCGCCATCGGACGCCGGGAGCGGCGGCGCCGCGGGCAGCGGCGGGAGCGGAGCGGCCGGCAATCAGACGGCGGGCAAAGGAGCCGGCGGCAGCGGGAGCGCGGGCAAGACCGGCGGAACCTCGGGCAGCGGGACCAGCGGCGGCGCGGCGGGCAGTGGCACGGCGGGCGGTGGAACGGACGGTGGTGGAACGGACGGTGGGACGGCAGGTGAGGGAGCCGAAGGCGGAGCTGCCGGCGGGATGGACGGCGGAACCTCGGGCGGTGGGACTGCGGGCGGCGGGAGCGGGGGATTCAGCGAAGTCGGCGTGTGCGGGCACCGCGGCGAGGCGACGGTGACCGAAACCGAGTTCTCGGGCTGGGAGGAGTACTACCTGATCGGCGAAGAAGGGTTCGGCGACGACATCTGCATCGTCCGCTTCGACGTCGAGCGTACCGGCGATCCGCCGGGCGATTGTCCGGATTGCGAGTGGTCGCACCAGGTCGAACTTTCGAATCCGACGGTCGTGCTCGACACGAACGGCGTCTGCGCGAACAGCGATCTCGGCTTCGACAGCGACAGGATCGACGAGGTCGACGGTTCGCGGCCGGCGTACGGCTACGTCGACGAGTTCGCCGGGCACGTGAGCGTGCTCATGAAGTACGACGAAGAACGCTCGCTCTGGGACGCGTTCGGCACCGCCACCTACGACGCCGAAAGCTCGACGCTCGAGTTCGAGCGCCGCAACGGCTTCTGCAACTATCGACCCTGAGCCATGCTCGCCCGCAGAATCGGCTCCCGCCCGGTCCTCTCTCGGAAATCTGACGGGACGGTACTTTCGTGCCGCGAGTGACGGAGGAGCAATCGTGAAGACCACTTCGCACTACGCGTGCGTGGCGCTGGCCTGCGCGGCCTGTGCTTGCTCGGAAGCTCCGGATGAATCGCCGCCAGCGGTGGAGCCGGAGCCGATCCTGATCCAGGACGCCAACAACTATCGCGCCACGGGCAGCCTCTCCATTCCGCGCATCGAGACCGCGCCGACCGTGGACCTCGATATCTGCTGGTCGGAGCTCGACAAGGACCTCCTGTGCAACGACCTCTCGCCCGCCACGGACATCAACAACGTGGGGCTGCTCCGGATCTCCCGATACACCCAGGAGGAGGTCGAGGAG
>DASXWF010001063.1:0-2416 GCA_036503835.1 Polyangiaceae bacterium
GGTCCGCGGAGAGTCGGGGCCGGGTAGCGCCAGCGTGCTCGGGTGCTCACCGCGCCCGGCGCCGGCGCACGAGCAGCGCGCACGCAGCGACGAGCCACGCGCTTTGCGCGACTCCTTGGTTGCCGCTCTTCCCCACCTGGCGGCACCCGCAGGAGCCGCTGTCGTCGTCTGGATTCGTGACGCCGGCGTCACCGCCGCTCGCGGAGCCACCGTTAGTAAGCGTGCCCCCCGCGCCGGCGTTGCCGCGCCCTGCAGTTCCCGCGGAGCCGCTCGTCGGCACGCCGCCGCTGCCTCCCGTCGCGTTGCCGCCATTCGCACCCGCCGAGCCGCCACTCGCCTGGCCGCCGCCGCCGCTCACGCCCATCGAGCCTCCGCTCGCGGGCTCCCCTCCGCCGCCGCCTCGACCACCGTTGCCCGCGACCGCCCCACCGGCAGAGCCCGCGGCGCCGCCCATGCCCGAGTCTCCGCCTGCGGCACCGCCCGTTCCAGCGCCCGATCCTCCCGCTGCGCCGGCACCCGCGGCGCCGCCCATGCCGCCGGCACCACCCGTGCCGCCCGTGTTCGGTCCGTCGAATTTCCACCAGTTGAACTTGAAGAGGTCGCCACTTCCTCCCGTGAACTTCAGGAACAGGTCGTGCCTGCCGCTGCCCCCGCTGACCTCGCAGGTCTTGGTGGTCCAAGAGGACACGCCGGACACGTCGCACGTGCCGAGCAGGGTGCCCGTCTGACTGTCCAGGCGGAGCTCGATCTTCGCGTTGCTGCCGGAGGAGGAGACCCGAGCGTCGAACGACGTGACGCCGTCCAGGAAATCGACGTCCTTGACCTTGATGTAGTCGCCGTTGCTGATGGAGCTCACGTTGATGCCGCCGCCGGCGTCGGTGCACGCCTCCGTCTTGAGCCCGGCAGAGAAGGCGATGGTCTCGGCCTCGACCTGTTGAAACGGATTCAAGCTGGCGATGCCGTCCGGACCTTCGCTGCTCATCGATATCCTGGGGATGCTGCCGTCGGAGCCGTACGTGAACTCCTCCACGCAAACGGAGCGCTTGTAGTCGTTGCCGCCCGGCAGCGCGGAGTTGTGATAGAAGAAGTACGAGCGTCCCTTGTAGTCGACGACCCCGGGGTGGTTGGTGTACGTCGATCCGGACGGCATGATGTCGCCGCGCGTGGTCCACGGCCCGGTCGGGCCGTTGCTGGTCGCGTAGCTGAGCTTTTCCGTCCCGGTGCCGCTCGCGGCGTAGACCATGTAGTAGAGCGACTCGCGCTTGTAGAACCACGGCCCTTCGACGAACCCGCTCAAGGTCACGTTGGTGACGCTGCCCGTGTAGCTGATCATGTCCGAGTTCAGCTTCACGTACCGGAGCGTGCCGTTGCCCCAGTACATGTACGCCTGGTCGTCGTCGTCGATGAACACCGTCGGATCGATGTTGCCGGAGCCGCTCGCGGCGAGCGCCCTGCCGAGCGGATCCATGATCGGACCCGCCGGATTGTCCGCGACGCCGACGCCGATCTTCGCGCCCGTGTTGTTGTTGAGCGGCACGAAGAGGTAATACTGTCCGTTCCTGGCAATGCCTTGTGGAGCCCAGGCGTTGTCCGTGCTCCAGCTGAAGCTGTCCAATCCTCCGGGCGAGCCGTGATCCGTCCAATTGACCATGTCGACGGTGGAGTAGAGTCTCCAGTCGTTCATGGTGTAGAAGTCGTTCACGGTCACGTCCTCGTCGTGCGAGGTGTAGACATACAACCTGTCCCCATACACGACGGGCGCCGGATCGGCCGTATAGTTGGTTTGGACGATGGGATTGTCGGCCCAGCACGGGGAGGGCACGGAAGTGACGAGCCCGAGCGACGACGCGGCGATCGCCGTCCTCACTCCTGCGCGCAAACCGCGATGAGCGGACACGTTCGAGCGCGTTCGAAACGGGCGCTGTTCCGGCATGGACTTTGTCTTCATGTGCGTTCTGCTTGTCTCGACCCGGACATCGAAGGCGCGCGTTCGCGAGGCGCTGGAAGAAGTCGCGACGAGCGAAGGCCTGCCGCCGAATCACCGGGCCGCTCCAGAGAAGAGTAATTTCTTCGCACAGGCGAGACAAGCGGCGTCTCCTCCATCGCCGAAGTCGACGACGCGTGACGGATTGGTGCTCGACGCGCCACTGCATGGGTTGGAGCCCGTCGCCGTGCTCCTCCTGTTCGTCATTGGCCATGCGCTGCACTTAGCTCCCCATCTTCGCGTCGATCCCGAGATCGACGACGGCCGCGTTCTTCGACGAATGGCTCAGCCCGGCCAGCCGTCGACGCGCTGGACCGCGAAGACGGCGACTTCGAGCAACCGAGGCTCTGCGAGCCAGGTCACGAGTTTCCGGCGCCAGCTGCGCTACTCGCGCAGCGAGAGCACGCTGACCTCGAGCTTGTCCGGGCCCGC
>DASXWF010001064.1:0-5631 GCA_036503835.1 Polyangiaceae bacterium
GGGAGAACACGCGGCCAGGAGAGGCTCAGGCGGTAGGCCTTCACGCCGATCTGCTGCATGAGCGAAACGTCTTCCGCGTAGCGATGGTAGTGGTCGCACGCGACCTCGCCGGTGTGACCGTCGAAGACGGCGCCCGGCTTGCGGCAGAACATGTCCCACACGCTCGGCCCCTTGCCGTCGGCGCTCGCGGCTCCCTCGATCTGATACGAGGCCGCGGCGGTGCCCCACACGAAGTCTTGCGGGAAGGTCATGGTTTTCGCCTGCCAGGTAGCTCGGGGCTAGCGGGCTGTCACGAAAGAAGCGCTCGACGCGGTGCGCCGGAGCGACCGCGGGTGTGTGTGCGTCGGGCGCGCCGAAGCGCTCGCCGCGGCTTGCCGCGAGGCGTGTCAGTGCTCGCGGCGCGCGCGGACCGCTCGCGCGAGTTCCTCGAGCAGCGGTTCGGTGCGATCCCACGAGAGGCAGCCGTCGGTGACGCTCTGGCCGTAGACCAGGGGTTTGCCCGGTGCGGGATCCTGACGCCCGTCCACCAAAAAACTCTCGAGCATCAAGCCGAAAACCCGGCGGTCGCCGCGCGCCACGCGGGCCGCCACGTCGGAAACCACCACGGGCTGCCGGCCCGGATCCTTGCCGCTGTTGGAGTGGCTGCAGTCGATCATCACGACGGGCCGCAGGTTGGATTTTTCGAGGGCGCCGACGGTCTCCGTGACGTGCGCTTCGGAGTAGTTCGGCCCGCTCGAGCCGCCGCGCAGGATCACGTGGCAGTGAGGGTTGCCCCTGGTGCTCACGATCGCGGCCAGTCCCTGCTTGGTGACGGAGAGGAAGTGGTGCGGCGACGCGGCGGAGCGGACGGCGTCGACGGCGATCTGGATCGAGCCGCTCGTGCCGTTCTTGAAGCCGACCGGCATGGAGAGGCCGGAGGCGAGCTCGCGATGCACCTGGCTCTCCGTGGTGCGCGCGCCAATCGCGCCCCAGGAGACGAGGTCGGCGACGAACTGCGGGGTGATCGGATCCAGGAATTCGGTGGCGGTCGGCAAGCCGAGCGCGACGATGTCCCGCAGGAAGGCGCGCGCGACGCGCAAGCCGCGGTTGATGGCGAAGCTGCCGTCGAGGTCCGGGTCGTTGATGAGGCCCTTCCAGCCGACGGTCGTGCGCGGCTTCTCGAAATAGGTGCGCATGGCTACGAAGAGGTCGGACTTGTGCCGCTCTGCTGCCACCTTCAGCCTGCGCGCGTAGTCGAGGGCGGCCTGGGTGTCGTGAACCGAGCAGGGGCCGACCACCACGCAGAGCCGGTCGCTCTTTCCCGCGAGGATCTCCCCGATTTCGGCCCGCGCGCTCGCCACGAGCTCGTTCTGCGCCTGGTCGAGCGGGAGCTCCTCCATCAGGATGGCCGGGGGCAGGAGCGGCCGGAGGTTCTCGATCCGGGTGTCGTCGACAGCAGTCTTCATCGGGAGCCTGGACTCTACTGCCTCCGCGGGCACTAGCCCAGGCTCCAGGGGCACTAGCCCAGGGCGTCCCTCCTCGGGTATCGTGCCCGGCATGGAGGCCCCCCGTCCGGGTTCGTCAGCTGCGCTGTTCGAGAAGCTCGGTCACCTGCGGAAGAACTGGATCAAGGGTGGCTGGAGCTGGGATAGCCGGTACTCGTGCGTGGCTTCGTCCTTCAACAGTGAGATGGAGGGGGAGGCGCGCGCGGTGGTGCTCGCGTACTTGCCGTACGAGTGGACGTCGAAGAGCATCGCCGGCGCGCCGCCGCAGGCGCGTGAGCTCGCCGAGCAGACCGGCGGGGTGCGTCCCGATCAGCGCCTGTACACGATGGACCAGCTCGGACGGATCGTGGCGTTCGGGCTCTGGTGGCCGTGGGGCGACGAGATCACGATTTCGCTCCGCATCGGTCTGGGCGGGTACGTGGGCGAGCCGGATCTCGCGCGCTTGAAGGAAACGTTCGGCGCGCTCGACTGAAGCGCGGTCGCGCGCTCGTACGCGGAGCGTTCGGTGTACGGGTTCTCAGCGCACGGGCTCGAGCCCGCAGTCGATGAACTCGAGGCTCGTGTCGATGCGGAAGTTCGACTGGGTGAGGTGCCGCTCGGCCCAGAAGAAGTCGAGCCGATAGGTGGACATCGGCGCGAGGCCCAGACGGTCGAGATTGATCGTGGCCGACTGCTTCTGGTGGATGCCGCCGAGGTCGAGGACGAGGACGTTGTCGATGAAGACCCACACGTCGTCGTCGCCCGAGAACGTGAACTGCATACCCGTTTTGTAGATGAAGTTCGTGTGCAGCTCGAACGTCATCGAGTAGTTGTGCGGGTAGGTGTTGGTGCGGAGCGTGGTGTTGCCGAGCAAGCACGGAGTCTGCGGCGTGGTGGGGCAGGTCGGGCCGTCGTCGATCGGCAAGAAGCCGCTGCGGCCGGCGTCGAACGTGTACACGCCGTTGACGGGGCCTTCGAACGCGAGCGTGTACTCGATGGAAAGGTTCACGCCCGGCGTGTCCTTGAACCAGCTTTCGAAGCTCGCGGGTCCGTAGGTGGTGGCGGTGCCGTTCGGGTGATTGCCGTAGACCGGCTTCATCGTGGCGGGGTCGATCGTCGCGGCGATGATGCCGAGGTCGCTGGTGTTGGTGGCGGACACGCCCTTCGAGCCGAGCTGGGGCTCGAAGTCGGGGTTGGTCTCGGCCTGGAAGTCGCGCAAGAGGCCCTTCAACGTCTTGCCGAGGCCGTCGCACTGGACGCCGCCCTGGAGCCCGCCGCTGCCGATGCCCGCGCCGCCGCCGCTGCCGGGGGGCGGGGTGATCGAGGTCGTGCCGCCGAGGCCTTTGCCGCTGCCGTTGCCCGCGACGCCGATGCTGCCGCCGGTCGCGCCGCTGCCCGGAAGCGGGGTCGAGTCCTCGGGTGTGGCGCTGCAAGCCAGGAACAGCGCGGCCGAGCCGAGCGAGATCAGCGACGAGCGCCAAGCAGTACCGAGCATGCGAGCGTTCCTAAGCCTTTGCTTTCGCGGCGAGCGAATCCGCCGAGCCTAGCACGGGGCGCGCGGCACCGCGCCCGAGCCCCGCGGCCAGGTAGGGCTCGCCGCGCGCCCACTGGGCGAGCTTCGCCGCGCGCTGGGCGACGTACGCCTGGTTGAAGCGAAGCACCTCCCGCGGCGCAAAGTACGGGTTTTTGGCGCCGCCGAGCTCGGCCAGCACGAGGATCAGCTCGGCGACGCTCACCGGACAGCCGTCGAGCCTCAAGTACGGCTCGTGGCGCGCCGCGCGCACGCGCCGCGCGACGTCGACGATCTTCGAGTAGATGTCCTCGTGCCGGGCTTCCTCGGGAACGAGCGTCGAGCGATCGCGGTAGCGGCTCTTGATCTGAACGAGCTGTTCGCCGACGCGGCTCTCGTGCTCGACGCAGTCGCCGACGAAGATCACCTTTTCGCCGTAGCTCACGTCGAGCGGTCCCTGGTACTTCCCGAACACGAAGTGGAGGCGGGGCATGCGCGTGTCGCAGCCGGGATCGAACAGGCGCAGGACCTCGATCGCCTCTTCGAAAGCGCCGGGACAGCCGCCCCAACAGTAATCGCCCGCGGTCGGGCCCGGCGGAGGCCCTGCGTAGGCCGAGATCTGCGTGCCCTCGAAGTACTTTTCGACGCGCACGAGGCCCACCTGGAAACCCGCGGCGCGCGCCCGGGCTTCTTCGAGCGTCACGTCGCCCGTGATGCGGATTTTTTCGGGCTCGAGCGGGCCGAAGCCGTCTTCGTAGGCGAGCCGGATGTGCTCGACGCTCTCGGGCTCGAGGCCGAGGATGCGCGAACAGACCGCGTCGAGCGCGACCTGGTTGTTGCCGAGGATCACGAGGTTCATCGTGCGCGGGATCGGGGTGAGCATGCGGCCTTCGCCGGCGATGATGCAGTCGACCGCGGCGAGCTGCGGCTGGATCACGTGCTGGAGATCCAGGAGCTTTCGGCCGAGCGCGTGGTCGTGATCGATCATCCGATGACGATCGTCCTGGATGCCGATGTAGTTCTTCATCGAGAACGTCACCGTCGTCCAGGGATGGCTCTTGAACTTCGGGCAGTTCACGAAGAAGTCGGTGCGCGCGATCGGCTCCGGCACGTAGAGGTAGTCGCGCAGGCGGCGCGCGTGGCTCTGCTCGATTCGCACCTGCGGCACCTCGTCGAAGAGGTAGCGCTGGGCCCCCGTGCGCTCGAGCACCGCGTCGATGCCGGCTTCCCGAAACACGTACCGGGACGGGATGGTGATGCCGCAGCGCTCGCCCACGGCGAGCTCGCTGATGCGCCCGTCGTCGCGGTCCTTCAGCGCGAGCAGCACACCCTCGACGAACTCCGGACGCGTGTGCGCGTGCTGGAAGAGCGGCCCCGCGCAGACCAGGTTCGGCTTGACGAGGGTTCGTCCGAAGGGCCGGAGCCCCAGCTCTTCCATGCCCTCGCGGACGACGCGCCGGATCGCCTCCACGTCGTAGCCTGCGACGTGCCGGAGGATCACCCGGGAGTCCTGCACGGGGTGCATGAGGCTAGTTTAGCAGCGAATTTCGAGCGGAGCCGGGGCTATTCGAGCGGAGGCAGGGCTATACTCGCCGGCCTTGGCGGATTCGCGGCAGCAGGCGCTCACCGTTGTTCTTCCGGTACGGAGCGGAGAAGGCGCCGCGCTCGAGCGGGTTCTGGAGGAGCGGCGCGAAACGGTGCTCGCGAAGCTGCGCGGCGTCGGGAGTCTGCACTTCGGACGCTTCGTGGTGGTCCCCGCGCGCGAGCGGCACCAGGGCGGGCCGGACGAGAGCGCGAAGGCGCTGTTGCTGTTCGAGAGCAGCTTCGACGGGAGCTACGAGGCGCACGCTACCGAGCTCCGGCGCGAGCTCGGCGGGGAGCTCGACGGGATGATCTCGCATTGCGAGGGCGGGGGATCGGCATTCGAAGCGCCCTTCCGCGCGGGGGCGCGCCGGGCGGCCGCGTTCTTCTCCGCTCATCCGCGCCTCAGCGTGGCCGAGATTCGGGACGATGCGCAGCTGCGCGCGCGCTTCTCGCATTTTCTGCGGCAGGAGCGCGCGGCGCTGGTTTCGAAGGCTCCACGAGAGATCGTGGAGACGGCGCGTGCGGCGCTCGGGGTGAGTCACACGGACACGGCTCCGCTCGGTGCCGGCCTGGGAGGAGCCAGGCGCGCGCCGCTCCTCGAGCTGGTGGGCCTCTTGCCGCTGCTCGCGCGCGCGACGCTGAATGACCTCTCGGATTTTTTTCACGCGCTCTGGACCGATCGAAAGCTGGCGGTCGGTCTCCAGGATCGCTTCGAGGGGGACGCGGGTAACGGAGGCGGGCAGCGCGCGCTGACGCACGTGGTGGAGCTCAAGCCGGGGCGCTTTCGGCGGCGCGCGCTCGCCGCCGCGCTGCGCTTCGTCGACGCGCGCTTCCGCGCGGCGCAGGCGCCGTTCGGCTCCAGTCACTTCGCGCGCTGGGTCGATCTCGGGGACGGGCGGCTCGCGTTTCTCTGCCATCACGACGGGAGCCTGGAGGCCGAGCTCGGGACGTTCGTGGAACGGCTCGCGACGCTCGTCACCTTCGTGTGGTCGAACACGCGCGACTTTCCGGCGAGCTTCGGCCCGCTCTTCGGCGGCGCCCGCGACGAGGCCTGCTTCAAGCATTGGGCACGGC
>DASXWF010001065.1:0-14029 GCA_036503835.1 Polyangiaceae bacterium
CTGCGGGCGGAGTTGCTTGATCTTCGTGATGCCGTAGGTCGCGAAGCTCAGCACGACGGCGGCTGCCAGGAGACCGACGAGCGTTGGGAACAGCCGCGGCCATGGCGGCTCTCCGCGCGGAACGAACCACGCCAGGCCGCCCAGGTAAGCGGCCAGCACGAGCGCTGTCGTCCCGGCAATGGCGGCGAGCCTTCCGACGACCGGTTCGAGCACGTCCTGGTGGAGCTCGCGATTGGCGGCGGCGCGCACGGCCTCCTGCTCGTCCCAGCCCTCTCCGGCGGAAGGGCGCGGCTCCGCTCGCTCCGGCAGGACCGATACCGGTCCCTCGGGGGCCGGGGGTGCAGGGGGGACGGAAGCCGGAGCGCCCGTAGCCACCTCCTCAGCATAGCGACTCGTCAAGAATTCGTCCGGCTCTCTCAACTTTGAAACAGCAGAAAGACAGTCGACGCAAATCGGAAACATGGGGTGAGAAGAATCCTGGGTGTCCGCAATAGCCCCGAAACAAGCCATCCCGTCCACCGGCCAGAGGACCGGGATTCCCGTCCCCAAGGAGGTCTCAGCTCATGAAAAAGCTGATGTTCGTACTGTTTGCATTCATCGTCGCCAATCTTGCTTTCCTCGCTCAGCCGCTTCCCGCTGCCGCGGAGGAAGCCGCCGCTCCGGCCGACCCGGCCGCGGTGGCCGCAGCCGTCGAAAAGCGCCTCACGGACCTCGAGGCCTACGTCAACAACGGGGCACGGGCAGAGGACAAGACTTCCAAGATCATGGCTCCCGGGCCCGGTCACAACGGGTTCATGATGATCTGCGCGGCGCTCGTGCTCTTCATGACGCTGCCGGGACTCGCGCTGTTCTACGGCGGCCTGGTGCGCTCCAAGAACGTGCTGTCGGTGATGGCTCAATGTATGGGCATCGCGGGGCTGGTCACGCTGCTCTGGTGGGCCTTCGGTTACAGCCTGGCGTTTTCCCCGGGCTCGCCGTTCCTCGGCAACCTCGACATGGCCTTCCTGAAGGACGTGGGGTCGGCGCCGAACACCACTTACGCCGGCTGGGTGTCGCAGAGCACCTTCTCGATGTACCAGCTCATGTTCGCGATCATCACCCCGGCGCTGATCATCGGGTCGATCGCCGAGCGCATCAAGTTCAGCTCGCTGCTCGTGTTCGTGACCGGCTGGATGCTGCTCATCTACTTTCCGCTCGCGCACATGGTGTGGGGCGGTGACGGCTTCATGAACGGCGTCTGGAACAAGGACGCGACCATCAAGGCGATCGACTTCGCGGGCGGCACCGTCGTGCACATGTCGTCGGGCTGGTCGGCGCTCGTGCTCGCCTTGATCGTCGGCAAGCGCACCGGCTTCGGCAAGCAGGAGTTCGCTCCGCACAGCCTCGTGCTCACCATGATCGGCACCGGCATGCTCTGGGTCGGCTGGTACGGCTTCAACGCCGGTAGCGCGGTCGCCGCCGACGGCGTTTCCTCGCAGGCGTTCATGACCACGACGATCGCGGCGGCGCTCGCGGGCTTCGCCTGGGCGGCCATCGAGTGGGTCACCAAGGGCAAGCCCACGGTGCTCGGCTTCTGCTCCGGCATCGTCGCGGGTCTGGTCGTGATCACGCCGGCGGCGGGCTTCGTCTCGGCGAGCGGCTCGGTGATCATCGGCGTGCTCGCGGGCGTGATTCCCTTCTTCGCCTGCACGAAGCTCAAGCACGCTCTCGGCTACGACGACGCGCTCGACACCTTCGGCGTTCACGCCGTGGGCGGCACGCTCGGCGCGTTCCTCACGGGCGTGCTCGCGACCCCGGACGCCAACGCGAACCTCTTGCTCAACCTGAAGGACGTGGTCGGCAAGACGCTCTGGCTCGAGCAGCTCAAGGCCATGGGTCTCACGCTGGCTCTGTCGATCATCGGCACGGCGGTGCTCGGGTACGCCATCAAGGCCACGATGGGTCTGCGTCCCACGGCGGAGGACGAGGAGAGCGGCCTCGACGTGACCGGTCACGGCGAGAAGGGCTACAACCTCGGCGGCGCCTAAAAGCAGAGCGTGGGGTGCGGACGGCGAAGGCCCCGGGTAACCGGGGCCTTCGCTGTTTTAACCGCCCCCGTCTCGCGCCCGGTCAACGTCAAACGTCAACGTCAACGTAACGGCCACGATCGCGGCGGGGATCACGATCACGACGACGAGCACGGCCACGTTGACGGCCGGAGGGGCGTTGCCTTTTCAGGCAGCGCGATTGTCGCCGACGAGACGCAGCGGGCGCATGCCGGGCGCCGGCGCCGGACCGCTGCCCGAGGTGCCGAGCTCCGCGCCGACGATCTCGTGAACGTTCGGCAGACAGCCGCCACAGCAGCTGCCCGCGCCGGTCTGCTCCACGACCGCTTCGACGCTCGCGTGGCCACGCCGCACTGCTTCACGCAAAACCCGGTCACTCACGGCTCGGCAATGGCAGACGATCATGCGGCGCTCTCTCCAGTCCGGAGCATGACCCAACTGAAAACGACTTTCAACATCACTTGCAAGAGCAGCCATTCCTGGCTCTTTCGCGAAAGAGCGGCCCGCTGGCCGGCTGCCGTGCGCCGCTGCCCCGCCCGCGGGACGAGGTGCTTCGCGAGTGCCTCGGGGAACTCTTTGCCATGCCGAGGGGCGTCCGCTCCAGTGCACCGCGCATGAGATGCGCGCAATCATCGCAAGCGATGATTGGCCCTGCTTCGCAGGGCGTGCCCCAATCGTTTCGCTGGGGCTTTCGCCCCAGACCCCGCGTCCGCTTCGCGTCCGCCCTAGTGCAGCGCTCACGCCGAACGTTGACCCTATCTCGCTTGCGCTGCACTAGACTGGCCGCGTCATGCGAGGCGACCCCGAGATCATCGAGCTCCTGAACGAGGTTTTGACGTCGGAGCTCACGGCCATCAACCAGTACTTCATCCACGCGAAGATGCTCTCCAACATGGGGTACAAGCTCCTCGCCAAGAAGAAGCGCGAGGAATCGATCGAGGAGATGCATCACGCCGACGAGGTGATCGAGCGCGTCCTGTTCCTCGACGGCGTCCCGAACATGCAGCGCCTGTTCCCGGTGCGCGTGGGTGAGGAGCCCGTGGAGATGCACAAGGTCGATCTCGCCGTCGAGGTCGAGGCGCGCGATCGCCTGAACCGCGGCATCGCGCTCGCCGTCGCCAAGGGGGACAACGGGACGCGCGCGCTGCTCGAATCGATCCTCAAATCCGAAGAGGAGTCGATCGATTGGCTCGAGACGCAGCTCGTCCTGATCGACCAGCTCGGGCGCGAGGCGTACCTCGCCGAGCAGCTCAGGGAGTGACGCCGGCGGCGCGCCGGACGCGCCCGCGGGCGCGTTTTCGGTGTTCGGTGAGGGCGCGCCCGAGGCGCGCGACGGCCTCGTCCATCCGAGGCGGCGGCAGCGACGAAAAGGCGAGCCGAAAGTTCAGGCGGTCGCGGCGCGGGTTCGTCTGAAAGTCCGAGCCCGGGTCGAAGCTCACGCCGTGCCGCAGCGCGCAGGCGAGGAGCTCCGTGTCTTCGCCGGGCTCGTCGAGCTCGCACCAGAGCGAGAAGCCGCCTTCGGGCTCGCGGAATTGGAGCGCCGGCACGCGCCGTCGCAGCGCCTCCACGAGCGCGTGCGCGCGCCGCTCGTAAAAGGTGCGCAGCCAGTCGAGGCGCGCCTCGAAGTCGTCGAGCGTCAGGTAGCGCTCGACGATCGCCTGCGCGAGCGTGTTCGCTTGCAGATCCGAAAGTTGCTTGGCGCGCCGCGCGAGATCGCGAAATCCGTGCGGCGCGACGAGCCAGCCGACGCGCAAGCCAGGACAGAGCGTCTTCGAAAAGGTGCCGATCAGGAACACGCGCTCGGGCGCGCTCGTGCGGAGCGGCGTGATCGAGCGCGAAAAACGCAGATCGCCGTAGGCGTCGTCCTCCAGGATCGGACGCCGGCGCGCGAGCAGCCGGACGCGTTCGGCGGGATCGAGGGCGAGGCCGGTGGGGTTTCCCACCGCGGGCATCGTGTACTCGGTCGCTTCCGCGACGAGCTTCGGCTCCGGTGTCATGCCGCGCGCGCGAAACAGAGCGAGCGCGAGCGGATAACAGAAGTCCGGGACGCCGATGCTGCTCTCGGGCTCGGTCGAGACCTGGAGCGCTACGTCGAGCGCCTGCTGCGCGCCGCTCGTGATCAGGATCTCGTCCGGCTCGACGCTCACGTCGCGCGCCCGCAGGTGTCGGGCGACCCATTCGCGAAGGGCGCTGCGCCCCTCCGGCCAATCGTACTGCAGCGCGTCGCGCCCGATTCCGGCGAGGGCCTGCCCGAGACTCTTCAGCGGGAAGGTCTCCGGCGCCGGCAGTCCCCCGGAAAGTCCGAGCACGCCGGGTTGCTCGGCCGAGCGCCTTTGCAACCGCTCGAGTTGGAGGTGCCGCAGGTAGTCGGCCCCGAGGTCCATGCGCAGCGTTCAGCAACTTTCGTGCCCCTCAGTCTTCGTCTGCGTGCAGGTTCTCCCTGAAAAATGCGCGCGGCCGGTGGGGCAGAAGGCCTCTCCACGGGTCGGCTCTGCGCGGGTTTAGTGCACCGCGCATGAGATGCGCGCAATCATCGCGAGCGATGATTGGCCCCGCTTCGCGGGGCGTGCCCCGAGCGTTTCACCGGGGCTTTTGCCCCGGACCCCGCGTCCGCTTCGCGTCCGCCCTAGTGCAGCGCCCACGCTGAAAGTTGACCCTATCTCGCTTGCGCTGCACTAGCGCCTAGAGGTGTTAGGCTCTCGGCCTCGCGTGTCGCAAGTGCTCGGAGCGGGCAGAGTCGTCGGTCGTTCTCTCGCGATCGCGCTCGCCGCGAGTGAGCTCGCCGCGCAGCCTGCGGCGGACGCGGACGCCGTGCGCGCCTCCGTAGACTACGTGGCGCCGCCGGGTTGCGGGAGCCGCGCCGAACTCGTGACGCGCATCACGCGGCGCTCCGAGCGCGTGCGCATCGACACGGAAGCGTCGCCGCGCCGGTTGCGTGTCGAGATCGCCGGAGACGGTGAGCGCTTTGCCGCGCGCCTCGAGCTCGAGCAACCGAGCGGCCGCCGCTCGTCGCGCACGCTGGCGGCGTCGAGCTGCGACGAAGCGCTCGAAGCCGTCGCGCTGGTCGCGGCGCTGTCGCTCGACCCCACGGCGAAGACCGCGCCCGAGGCCGAGCTGCCGCAAGCGGTCCCCACTTCGACGGCGACGCTTCCGCCCCCTGCGCCGCAGCTCGAACCCGCAGCGCCGCCGGCCGAGTCAGCAGAAACGATACATTTCAGGGCATCGCTCTCCTTGCTGGGAAGCGCGGTCTGGGGCCCGGCTCCGGCGGCGCTGCCCGGCGTCGGGCTCTCGACGGCGCTCGGGTTGGAGCGAGACTCGATCTTCGCGCCGGCGCTGCGCTTGACCTATGTCCACTTCGGACGGGGCGGTTTCATCCCTGATGAAGGCGTGGGCGAAGCCTCTTTCCAGCTCGATCAGGGGAGCCTCGAGCTGTGTCCGTTGCGTCTGGGAGGGCGTCGCGCCGCCGTGGCTCCCTGCCTTCTCGCAACGGGGGGACGGCTCCTGGCGACGGGCTCGGGCGCGGTAGAGGTTCAGCGTCACAGCCGCCCCTGGTGGGTGCTCGGCGGGTCGGTTTGGGGTGTCCTCAGGCCAGGCGGCGCCCTCGAGCTCTCGTTGGCAGCGTGGCTCGGTATCCCATTGATTAGAGACACCTTTCAGTTCGACCCGGCGGAGCCGGCGCACGTCGTTCACGAGGTTCCCGGTGTGTCGGCGGGCCTCGGCCTCGGGGCCGGTGTGGTCTTTCCGTGATCGACCGGCCTCCGAGCTGCATGGCACACTCGGATGGCGATGGCCGATGCGTCGGTACTGCTCGGTGTGGACGAGCCGGCTCCGCAAGGGGACGCGCGCCGCGCGCGGCTCGAGGAGATGTTCCGGGCACATCACGAGCTCGTCTGGCGGACGTTGCGCCGGCTGGGCCTCGGGCCGGAGCAGGCTGCCGACGCCGCGCAGCAAGCATTTTTGATAGCTGCGGAGCGACTGTCCGACATTCGGGACGGGAGCGAGCGGGCGTTCCTGTTCGGTACCGCGCTCCGGCTCGCGAAGACCGCCTACCGTACTGGTCGCCGCTTTCAGTTCGAGGACGACATGGACCAGCGCGCCGACGCGGGCGCACGTCCCGAAGAGCTGCTCGAGCGACGGCGCGCCGTCGCGCTCGCCGATCGGGTCCTTTCGCAGATGGAGCCGAGCCTGCTCACCGTGTTCGTCCTGTTCGAGCTCGAAGGTCTGTCGACCCCCGAAGTCGCGGAGATCGTCGGTGTTCCTCTCGGCACCGCGGCGTCGCGCCTGCGGCGTGCGCGCGAAGCGTTCCGCACCACGGCCGCACGCCTCGAGCGGACGCTGAAGCGAGAGGAGTCGCCGTGAACGATCCGCGCCGATTGCTCGACGAAGGCGGCACGCCGTTCGAACGCTCGTTGCTCGGCGCGATCGCGAACGAGCGACCGTCGCCCGAGCTCGCCCGCCGCATGCGCCAGGGCCTCGCGGCGGCCGGCGTCGCCACCACGGCGAAGGTGGCGGCGGCAGGGTTCGGCAAGCTCGCGGTCGTCGGCCTGGTCGGCGCGGGCCTGGCATTCGGCTACGTGGCGCTCGAGGACCGAAGGCCCGAGCCGGCGCCCGCGCGGTCCGTCGCGGCGGCGCCGGTGATCGCGCCGCTGGCGAGCGTCACGGCCGAGCCGCCGCCGGCGATCGAATCGAGCGCGCCGGCGAGCGTTCCGGCGCCGCGCCCGCGCTCGGCGCCGTCTGCAGCCGGGGATTTGCGCGAGGAAATCCGCCTGCTCGATCTGGCGCGCGCCGCGGTGCGCGGTGGCGAGCATCGGCAGGCGCTGATGCTGCTCGGGCGCTACGACCGGCGCTACCCGCGCGGCCAGTTCCGGCAGGAGGTACAGGTGCTGCGCGTGGAAGCGCTCGAGCTCGGCGGGAACGAGCAGGCGGCTCGCGCCCTCGGCAAGAAGTTCTTGGCCGAGCATCCCGACAGTCCCCACGTGGAGCGGGTCGAGAGCGTGACCGGCTCGGAGCGGTGAGCGAGCCTTGCGCGGTGGAGCAGGGGTCGTGTGGGCGGCGGTCGCGGCGTTTGCAGCGTTTGCGGCGCTTGGTTGCGACTCGAGCCGGGTGCTCACGCTCGGGAAGAACCCGGACGGTGTTTCGGCCCCGCCGTCCGAGCGCCCGCGCTTCGAGCTCGTACGAATGCTCGACGAGCTGTCCTCGGACGACAAGGAGAACGACAATCCGACACTGAGCGGCGACCTGTTGCAGATTTTCTTCAGCAGCGAGCGCAACGAGGATGCGACGGACGTCGACGTTTTCAGCGCCCGGCGCGCCGGCCCGGACGCCCGCTTCGACGCACCGGAACCGGTCGCCGCCGTCAACTCCGACGGCACCGAAGCGAGCCCGGCCGTCTCGCTCGCCGGGACGGAGCTCTGGTTCGCGGCCGAGCGTGACCCCGGCGTCGGCGAGAGCGACGTCTGGTACTCGTCGCGTGGTTCCGACCAGGATGAATGGTCGGAGCCCGTGCTCGTCAACGAGCTCAGCTCCGAAGAAAAGGACACGCCGCGCCCCCCCGGACTTGCCGGCCGCGTCATGCCGCTCGGCTCGCGCGCGCTCGGATCCGGTTTCAACGCGACCTACCTCGCGGAGCGTGCTGGGCCGGGCGCTCCGTTCGGGGAGCCGGAACTCGTACAAGAGCTCGTTTTCGACGAGATCAGTACGGTCGACGCCTTCCTGGCCGAGGACGGACTTTCCCTCTACTTCAACCTGACTCCCGACGCGGGGGAGGCGCACGGCGATCTGTTCGTCGCAAGGCGTCCGAGCCTCGGCGAGCCGTTCGGCGAGCCGGAGCCGCTGGAGGAGCTGAACACGAGTGGCGACGAGCGCGATCCGTGGCTGAGCCCCGACGGCCTGCACCTGTTCTTTTCGTCCGACCGTGACGGGACGTTGAACATCTACGAGGCCGTAGCGATTCTTCCCTGACCGAAACTACCGCGTCTCATTTTGGTGCACCGGCAAAATCCTGAATCAGTTGCCATGCCTGGCATCCGGTCCTAGCCTTGGAAATGGACCAGCCGGGACTGGTCGGGTCGAGGCATCGGGACGGTCGGTCGAGGCATGGTGTCGAGTGGGTCAACCGGAAGGCTGCTGATCGTCGATGACGATGTGCTGCTCAGCCGTTCCTTGAGCCGGCACCTGACGCGCGCCGGCTACGAGGTGGTGGTGCAGCACGAAGGGCAGCCCGCGCTCGACGCTCTCAGGCGCGGCGGGTTCGACCTCGTGATCAGCGACATCGAGATGCCGGGGCTGAACGGCATCGAGCTCTTGCGACAGGTGCGCGATCTCGATCGTGACCTGCCCGTCGTGCTGATCACGGGTGCGCCCGCCATCGACACGGCCGCCAAGGCCGTCGAGCACGGCGCGTTCCGCTACCTCACCAAGCCCTTCGAGCTCGACGAGCTCTCGAAGCTCGTGCGCCGGGCGTCACAGCTCTACCGGCTCGCACGCATGAAGCGCGAGGCTCTGGTCGTGCTCGGCACGGGTTTCGGGGAAGGCGCCGATCGGCTGGCGCTCGAGTCCGGGTTCGAGCGCGCGCTCGACTCGTTGTGGATGGCGTTTCAACCCATCGTGCGCGTCGAGGACGGGAGCCTGTTCGGGTACGAGGCCTTGCTGCGCAGCGACGAGCCCGCGCTCCCGCATCCGGGCGCGATCCTCGACGCGGCGGAGCGGCTCAAGGAGCTCCGGCGCCTCGGGCGCGTGATTCGGGAGCGCGCGGCCGAGCCGATGAGCACGGCCGACCCGTCGACCCTTTTGTTTCTGAATCTGCACCCCGACGACCTGCTCGACCCGGTGCTCCACTCGGAGGACAGCCTGCTCGCAACCATTGCGCCGCGCGTCATTCTGGAGATCACCGAGCGGGCGGCGCTCGATCGCGTTCCGGAGGTGCCTGCGCGCATCCGCTCGCTGCGCGAGCGCGGGTTCCGCGTGGCGATCGACGATCTCGGCGCCGGCTACGCCGGGCTCGCGAGCTTCGCGCTGCTGGAGCCCGACATCGTCAAGCTGGACATGTCGCTCGTCCGCGACGTGCACGTGAATCCCGTGAAGCAGAAGCTCGTCCGTTCGATGACCGTGCTCTGCAAGGATCTCGGACTTCTGGTCGTGGCGGAAGGCGTCGAGGTGACGGCCGAGCGCGAGCAGCTCATCGAGCTCGGCTGCGACCTCTTGCAGGGTTATCTGTTCGCGAAGCCTGGCCGGCCGTTTCCGACCGTGAGTTGGTAAAGCCGGGCGCCCCCGGGACCCTCCCGCCGATGCTATAGCTGCCGTTTGGCGATGGACTCGGCCGAGCGCGAATGGGCACTCTCCCAGGTGGGGCGCGTGCTCGGTAGCCGGTGGACGCTCGAGCGGCTCCTGGCGACCGGGGGGACGGCGCACGTCTTCGAGGCGAGTCATCGCAACGGCAAGCGGGTAGCCGTCAAGGTCCTGCGTCCCGAGCGCGCCACGTCGCCTTCGACTCGGCGCCGGTTTCTGAGCGAGGGCTATGCCGCCAATCGCGTGGGGCATCCGGCGGTGGTCGGAGTCGACGACGATGGGGAGGAGGCGGACGGCACCGCGTACCTCGTGATGGAGCTTTTGGAAGGGGAGTCACTCGATCGCAAGGCCGAACGCCTCGGCGGGCGCCTGCCGTGGCGCCTCACCCTCGAGATCGCGCTCGAGCTGCTCGACGTACTCGAGTCGGCGCACGCGCGCGGCATCGTTCATCGTGACATCAAGCCGGCGAACCTGTGGTGGTCGGTCGACGACAAGCTCCGCGTGCTCGACTTCGGGCTGGCGCGGTTCGCAGAGGCTCCGCCCACCGATCACCTGAGCACCGCCGATGGCGCCGTGCTCGGCACACCGGCGTTCATGGCGCCCGAGCAGGCGCGCGCAGCCGCCGTGGGGCCGCTCTCCGACATCTGGGCAGTCGGCGCGACGGCGTTCGCGCTGCTCACGGGCCGTCGCGTCTACGAGGCGCCGACACCCGAAGAGCAGCTGGCGCTCGCCGCCGTCAGCCCCGCGCCCTCGCTCCGGGTTCACGCTCCCGAGCTTCCGGCCGCCGTGGCGGACGTTTTCCAGCGCGCGCTCGCCCACGATGCTCGGGAGCGCTGGCCGCGCGCGCAGGTCATGCGCGCGGCGCTCGCGGAGGCCGCCGAGGGGCGCGCGCCGATCTCGCCGCGAGCCGCCTCCGCGACTCACGACGACACGCTGACGAGCACGCTGGCCGGGGCGAGCACCGCCGGAGAAAAGCGCCGGAGGGTGGGCACGCTGATCTTGCCCGGCCTGGGGATTGGAGCGGTGCTGGCGCTCGCGGGCGTGGTGCTGTGGCAAGAGCGGTCGAGCGCAGTGCGGGCGCATCCCGCGGCGCCGGTCATGGGGGGACCGGTACGCGACGCGGAGTCGGCGCCAAGCTCGCTTCCCGGCGCGCTCACGGCGGCAGCCGTCGCCGGTGCTTCGAGCGCGCCGCCGCGCGAGGCTGCTCCCCGCGCTTCGGCGCGCCGGCCGGCGGTGGAAAAGGCGCCGTCCGCTCCCGTGCCGTCGCACAGCGCGCGAGCGGGCGAAGCGCCCCTGCGCGAGATGATCGAGGAACCTCCGTTCTGAGCCCGCTGCGGCCGGTACAACTTCTGCGCGGTGCACCCGGTCACTTGCGCTGCGGGGGCGCGATGCCGAAGCGCTCGAGCCAGCGATAGACCTGGGTTCTGGACGTTCCGAGCGCGGCGGCGACGTCGGCGACGCGGCCGCCGTGCTGCTCGAGCGCTCGCTCGAGCTCCTCGCGAGTGACCTGGCTCCGCGGCGCGCTACTCGTCGCAGGCGGCGCGCCGCTCTTTGCGGGCGGAGCGCTCTCGCGAGCACGAGCGAGCTCGGGCGCTTCCCGCTCGAGAAACGTCAGGTCCAGCGCGTGCGGTCGGGTGCCGAAAGCGATCAGGCGCTCGAGCAAGTTCTTGAGACCACGGATGTTCTGGTCCCAGCGCCCGAGGGCCAGGGCCTGCATGGCGTCGGCGCTGACGGCGAGCTCCTCGATGCCGTGCGACCGGGCGAGGCTCTCGAGCAATTCGGGCAGCGTGTGAACCCGCTCCCGCAGCGCCGGCACGCGGATTTCGAGCGCGGCCAGGCGCGCGTAAAGGTCGAGGCGAAACTCGCCGCGCGCCACGCTGCCGGCCAGATCCTGGTGGGTGGCGGAGACGATCCGCAGGTCGACCGGGACCTCGCGTTCGGAGCCCACCGCGCGCACTGCGCGCTGCTCGAGGACGCGCAGCAGCGCGGGCTGCAACTCCGGCGGGAAGTCGCCGATCTCGTCGAGGAAGAGCGTGCCCCGGTGCGCGGAACGGAACAGGCCGGCTCGCTCGACCCCCGCGCCCGAGAAGGCGCCGCGCACGTGACCGAACAGCTCGGAGGCGATGAGATCGCGCGGCAGGGCGGCCGTGTTGACGGCGACGAACGGCCCCGGCCGGCCGCTCTGGTCGTGCAGCCGCTGCGCCGCGAGCTCCTTGCCCGTTCCCGTTTCGCCGAGCAGGAGCACGGAAGCCGTGGTGGGCGCGGCGCGCGCCAGGCGGTCTTCGAGCTCCTCGACCGGATCGTTCTCGACGAACACCAGCACCGTATCGCCGGCGCGCAGCACGGAACCGTGTTGCAGCGTCGCGACGGCGATGCGCCGGCCGTCCACCGCCGTGCCGTTCGCGCTGTTCTCGTCTCCGACGCGGAACGCGCCGACCCGCCCGTCCCACACGACACGGGCGTGCACGCGCGAAAGCTTCGGATCTTCGACGCGCAGTCCCCCGCGTTCCACCTTGCGCCCGATCAGCAACGGCTCCGCTTGCGTGAGCGGCACGCGGAGTCCGAGCCGCTCGCGTTCCGGGCAGGCGATGACGCGTAGCCACGCCGCGCGCGGCGGGGTCGAAGCGCCGCCCGGCGGCTCGTCCTGAAGCGTGCTGTCGGCTGGTCGCGACATCCGAGCAGCGGATGCCCAAGCGCATGCTCGCTGTCAACCGCAGATGCCGAAAAGAGCCGTTCAGGCCCGGAGGGCGGCGAGCTCGCCGGGATCCGTGATGCCGGCTTCCGGGTCGTCGCTGTCGAGCAAGCCGAAGCTCGTGACCGGGCCGCCGTCGGGTCCCGCGCAGCCGAGCGCGTTCAGCAGCGTGACGTAGAGCTTGTTGATGGGCACGTTGCCGCCGACCGAGCCTGCGTCGCCGACGCTGGCTTCGACGTCTTCGTCACAGGTGACGTCGCTGTTGCCCGGACCGATCGGAGCGTCCTCGAGACGCACGGCGACGCCCTGCTTCAGGTAACCGCCCGCGCCGCCCGCGATCACGACGGGCAGGTTGTTCAGGTTGGAAGCGCTGCCGTCCGAAAATTCCTGGAGCCACATCGTCGCGGTGTTGTCGAGCAGTGAGCCGTCCCCCTCGGGGAGCCGCGACAAGAGGTCGACCAGGCGCGTGAACTTCTGCGCGTACCAGCGATCGATCTGGAAGAGCATGTCCATCACGCCCTCCAGGCAACGGCCGCCCACCGTGAAGTCACCGGTGCGGTGCGAGAGCCCGCTGTGGTCGTGCGTGTGGTGGATGCCGTCCCAATCGAAGATCGCGTAGCCCGAGAAGCTCATGAGCAGGGACCGATTGAGGTCGCAGAGCATGGCGAGCGCCATGAGCTGCATCATCAGGTCCGCTTCCACCGTGTACGCGGCGGCCATGCCCGCCGTCCCGTCCGCACCCTCGAGAGCGGCGGCCGTGAGGCCCACGCGACTCGCTTCGCACGCCCCGAGCCCCTGCTCGGTTTCTCGCAACAGCGCGAGCCAGGCGTCGACCCGACTCCGGTCCGACTGGCTCATGTCCTGTCGCTGATACGTGGCGAGATCGTCGCGCACCGCGTCGATGATGCTTTGCCCGCGCCGCCGCCGGTACTCGGCCTCACCCGCGGGATCGACGGTGAGCCCGCTCAACGCCGTGAACACCGCCAGGGGGCTGTTCTGCGCGGGAAAGAGCTGGCTCGGCGCGGAGTACGAGAGTCCTTCGATGGCCAGGTTGCTCTGCACGGTGCCGACCACGAGCGGATCCCGCCCGTTCGGGTTCAGTTGTCGCGCGATTTCGTGATCGAGCGAGTGCGAGAGCGCGAAACGGTCGTCGTCGATGAGCGCGCACGTCAGCTTCGAGCCCATCGCCTGAGCCCGCGGGTCGATGGTTTGCAGCTTTCCGTACTGGTTGATGGCGCGCACGCCGCGCGGGAAGAGCAGTTTGTCGACCCACGGCGTGAGGACGTCGAGCGTCGTTCCGGCGAGCGCGGCTGCGTCGAGCGGGCCGTCTTCCACCTTCGGGAACCAGCGAGTCGTCAGGCAACCACACGGCGAATGGAAAATGACGCTGCGTTGTGGAGGGCGTGCCGCCCGGGCGACGGCGGGCTCCCGCAAGGAAGTGAGGAACGGCGCGGCGAGCAGCGTGCCTGCGGCGCTCTTCAGGAAAAACCGCCGCTTCATGGCTCCCTCGCGCGCAGGCGGAACGAGGGTGCCTGCGTGAGCCCCGCCAAGAGCTCCACGACGGGGTAGTCACCCGCGGCGACGCGCGCGGCGAGCGTATCGACCCAGCAACCGTCGAGGGCGCTGTCGCGCGCGTAGGCGAACGCCACCAAACGCTCGACATAGCGTCGTTGCGCCGTCGCGGAGCTCGCGAGCGCCTGCATCAGCTCCGCGGGATCGCGGATGGTCAGCGTGTCGTCGCCGATGAGCACGTCCGCGACGGTGTCGATGGGCCCGCCCAGGGCATCGACTGTTTGCCAGGCTCCGCTCGCGTCGTAAGCCTCGAGCACGAAACCCGGCGCATCCAGGACGGTATGGCAGCCCGAGCATCCGGGGCCTGCCGTGAGCGCCTCCATCATCCGGCGGTTCGTCGTGAACGTCTGGTCCGGCGGCGGGAGGACCGGCGGTATCGAGGCCGGCGGCTCGAACTGCTGACCCAGCACCTGCGTCAGGACGAACGCGCCGC
>DASXWF010001066.1:0-2686 GCA_036503835.1 Polyangiaceae bacterium
AGCACCACCGACAGCACGAGGAAGTACAGCCAGCCTCCGCGCACGAGCGGGGTCGCGCGCAGCAGGATTTCGCGGACGATGAACGCGGGGAAGACGCCGAGCGCAACGTGGCCGACCCGATCGTAGTGGTTGCGAGCGAGATGAAAGGTGTCTCTGAACCAGTTACCGAGCGGAGTGAGGGCGTACGTGTAGTAGCCGCCGTAGATCAGGATCAGGACGTGGAGGAACACTCCGCCGTAAACCCAATGCGAGAGCGGCATGCGCCGATAGATCGCGATCAACGCCGCGATGCCGAGGAGGCCGGGGCCGACCTCGAGCAACCAGCTCGTGCGGCCCGCGGGGGGATCCCAGAACGTGAGCAGGCACACGAGCAAGAGCAGGCCCAGCAGCGCGAGCGGCTTTCGCGCGTGACTCGCGAGCGCGGCGTTCACTCGACGGAGGTTACACCTAAGTCTTGTTGCCGTGAAATACGAGCGGCATCATACCGTCGGCGGAGACGCGATCGCTGCGCTGGTAAACGTGGCGCTGGCCGTGGCGCTCGCTGTGCTGATCGCACCAGAGGCGTTCACCCTGGCTGGCGACCCGGACGCGCTGGCACTCCGGGCAAGGGGGTTCGATGCGCGGGACTTCGAGGATCTGCTTCGGGCGCATGACGAGCACCGGGCAGGGCGCGAGCCGCACGACCCCTTCGGCGACGGAACCGAGCAGGACACGCGCGATGCCCTTTCTGCCGTGTGTGCCGACGACCACGAGATCGGCTTCGAGATCGGCGGCGAGCTGCGCGATCTGCTGGGCCGTCGTCTCCCAGCGGACGTGGGTGACGATGCGGGCGGGCGGCGCCGCAACGAGTCCCTCGGCTTGCATCGCGTTGTACTTTTCCTGCACGTAGCGCTGGAGCTCGGCGCCGCTGTCTTCGCCGAGCGATCCGGGCACCGCGGCGGCACTTTCGGCACCCGCCGCAGCGAGCGGAGGTAAGCGCAGGGGCGCAACGTGGATGGGGTGCACCTCACCCCGCGGCATGCTCCCCGCGAGCTGAAAGGCCTGGAGCAGAGCGAGCTCCGACGCCTCCGAGTAGTCGACGCCCACCACGATCACGTACGGCTTGCTTTCGGTGGCCACGGTTGCCTCTCTTTCACTTTCGCCCGGAGCGCGAGCGACCCAACCCATTGGATCAAGCACGCCGCGTGCCAGCTCCCGGTGAGCGCCGAAGTGCGGCGAGACGCCCCAAGCCCCAGGTAAGGTTCCGGGTCGACTAGCACTACTGCCGCAGACTTTGGCAGGGCCAGCACGATCGGCATGAGTCGCCACTCGCGATGCGAGGAACCGGCGAGGCCGGTGCCAGCTGTTTCTCAGCTCGCCATGCTCGCACGGGCTTGCGGTCGTCTCTGAAATCTACCCGGTTTGCAAGCGCCCAGATTTCCGACAAAAACTAAAATTTCCGACAGTAGTACTACAATCAAAGGGAGCCATGCAGCTGAGAACCGAGCTCGAGATCGAGGCGCCGCCCGCGCGCGTGTGGGACGTCCTCACGGACTTTTCGGCCTACCACGAGTGGAATCCTTTCATCACCGGGATCAACGGTGCGGCACGCGTCGGCGAGCGGCTGGCCGTGACGATCAGCCCGCCGGAGAGCGGCGAGTCTTCGTTTTCGCCGCGCGTGCTCGTCGTCGACCCGCCCCACGAGCTCCGCTGGCGAGGGCACCTCTGGATCAAGGGGCTCTTCGACGGGGAGCATTTCTTTCAATGCAGGGAGACGCCCGACGGACGCACCCGCTTCGTCCACGGCGAAGACTTCGGCGGCCTGCTCTTGAAGTTCGTGGGGAACCGGATGAGCAACGTGGCGCGCGGCTTCGTCTACATGAACGAGGCCCTCAAGCGCCGGGTCGAGAGCGGTTCACTTCGGTAGAAAATCGGGCTCGCGGCGCAGCTTCGCCGCTGCCAGCGCTTTCCTCAAGAGCTCGTCCTGGTCTCGCAGGCAGGGATAGCAATCCTGCTTCTTGCCGGGACCGCAGCCCGTGCGCCGGAGCAGGCGGCTGAGCGGCGCGAAGGAACGCTTGTCGCCCACTTCGAAGGCCCGCTGCAGGATCTTTGCGCTGTCCTCGCAGGCCTCCGCTTCGCGCAGGTCGAGCGCAACGGCGAGCGCGGGCGACGCGCGCGGCCGCACGTCCCGTCCGAGCAGAAGCGCTTGAGCGAGCTCCGTGGCGCCGCTGCGCTCGGCGGTCCCCGTCCAAACCTCGTACAGAAGGTCGGCGGCGATCGGTCCCGGCAGCGCGGCCATCGCGGTCAGCGCCTCACGGCTCGTGTCCGACGACTGCGCGAACTTCAGCAGCTCGAGCACGACGTGCGGGTCCTTCGCCAGCCCGGGATCCGACGCGAGCCGCTCGCGCAGCCTGCGCGCCGAACCGGCGGCGGCGAGAACGCGGCCGCTCGCCAGCGCCAGCGCCTCCTCCGTGTGCAGATCGCGCGGCTTTTTGGCCTCGAGCGCGGCGAGCGCCGCCGTTTCGCCCGAAGCGGCGCGTTCGACCAGCCCCCCGGCCGCGCGAGCGCTGCCCTCCCTTGCGAGGGGCGCCTGCCCCGGCGGAATCGTCGCCGAACTCAGCGCGGATTCGCTCGGACGTACGCTCGTGCCGGCGCGCTCGTTCGGAGCTGCCGGACCGGCGAGCAGGCCAGCGAGCAGCGCGCCGCC
>DASXWF010001067.1:0-3827 GCA_036503835.1 Polyangiaceae bacterium
GCAGGGGGTGAGATCGGGCCGTAGCGGGGCCGCACGACCTCGAGCACGTGCGCGATGGCGGTGGCGTGGACGAGGTCGCGATCGTCGCGCGCGGCCTGTGCGAGTCGCTCGAGCAGCACCGGATCGCCGGGCTCGAGGTGCGCCAGGCGGCGATGAACCGCGAGCCGGTCGTGCGTGCGTTCGGGCTCGAGCTCCAGACGCCGCAGGAGCTCGTAGCCCGCTTCGCGGGAGCCCTCGGAGAGCGACAGGTGGAGCGCCACCTCCTCGTCGGAATTCGCGACGAACGTGCCGGAAAGGCTCGTCTGTTGCCGGCGCCGGCTCGACGGCGGCGGACTCGCCGGCGGCGACTCGGGCGCCGGTTGAGACGAGACGGAGACGGACACCGCCCCCGGGGGCGCCGCGACACCGAGCTTCGGCACGGAAACGGCGACGGGCGGGGCGTCGTCGTCCGCGTCGATCACGACGTGCTCGCGGATGGTCCTGATCTGCGGGCGCTCGGAAGGGGTGAACGGGGCGTCGAGCTCGGTGGGCGGAGCGTTCGAGATCGTGACGCTCGGCGCCAGCACGTCGGCTGCACGTCGCTCCGCTTCGTCGATCAGCAGCCGTGCTTCCTCGAGGGCCGGATCGAACTCGAACGCGCGCACCGCACGCTCGAGCGCCCGCTGCGACTCGCCGGCGGCGAGCGAAGCGCGCGCCGCCTCTACCAGCAGCCGGGCGCGCTGCTCCGGCGACTCGCTCGACAGCGTGGCGAGGTCGTCGAGCGCGTCGGCGAGACCGGCCGGATTCTGCCGGCGGCGCTCCACCTCGGCGCGGAGCTCGAGCAGCCGCGGCCGTTCCACCCAGCCGCCCATCTCCTCGAGCATGCGCACGGCGGCTTCCACGTCGTCGCCCGCGAGGTAGGCCTGGCAGGCGCGCCGGCCGAGCTCCGCCGCCTCCTCGCGCTCGGGGGCGAGGGCGCTGGCCCGCAGCCAGAGCGGCGCGGCGCGCAGCGGATCGCCGAGCCGTTCGTCGAGATCGGCGAGGACGCGCAGCACGCTCAGGTGGTCGCCGGTGGTCGCCATCAGCGCTTCGAGCTCGGCGCGCGCTTCATCCGGGCGAGCGAGCCGCTGCTCGAGGACTCCGGCGCGCCGCAGGCGCAGGCGCCGCACGTCGTCGACGCGTCCGGCGAGCACGGCGCGGCGATCGAGCAGCCGCGCGAGCGCTTCGTAGTCGCCGCGCTGTTCCGCGTCGCGCTCGAGCGAAAGCAGCGCCTCGGGATCGTTCGGGTCGAGCGCGTGAAGCTCGGCCCAGCGCGAGAGCGCCGTCGCGCCCTCGCCGAGCGCGTCCAGGAGCGCGGCGAGCTCTCGCAGCCGCGCGACCTCCTGGGCGGGTTCGCCGGCGTGATCGACCAGCCGCGACAGCGCCCAGGCCTGACGTTCGCGGTCGCCGCCCTGGCGCGCGAACTCCACCGCATCCGCCAGCATGCTCGGATGATCGGGAACTCGCTCGAGCGCGGCCACCAGCACGCCGAGCGCCGCGAGCGGCCGCCCGCGCGAGCCGATCAGCGCGGCGAGCTCCGTCGCCAGGCGCGGGACGAGCTCCGGCTCGAGCTCCGGACGCGCGAGCTCGGCGCCGAGCAGGAGCTCGAGGTCGTCACGGCGACCGCTCTTCTGCAGGAGCTCCACGGTGCGGTCGAGGAGCGTGCGCTTCTGCTCGGCGTCGAGCTCGGAGAGCGCACGGGCACGTTCCAGAGCCTCCAGCGCCTGCGCGGTGTCGCCGGCTCGTTCGGCGGCGAGCACGAGCTCCATCAGGAGCGCGAAGCGCCCGCGATCCGGCATGATGTCGAGCACCTGGGCGATCAACTGCGGATCGCCGAGCTTTCTTGCCGCGAGATCGGCGCGGCGGACGAGTTCCAGGCGCTCCGGCGCGCGCTCCGCGGCGGCGATCAGCAACCTCGTCGCAGAGCCCGCGTCGCCCACGGCTTCCGCGACCGCGGCGCCGAGCTCGAGCAACTCGGCCCCGGTGCTCTCGAACTTGCGACCGGAGCGCACGAGCAGCCGCGCCACCCATTCGGCCGCGCCGGGCGCGCCGGCGATCTGGCTCGTGAACTCGACGAGCGAGGTGAATCCCTCGATGTCGCCGTCGCAAGCCATGGCCCGTTCGATCGCACGCAAGGCAAGGGCTCGCGCCTCGAAGGTGCGGAGCGCGCTCTTCGCCACCTCGAGCGAGACCCGCGCGCCTTCCGGTCCGTCGACCCGCTCGAGCACCGAGTTGGCCGCGCGCTCGAAGCGCAGCTCGGAGCCGTCGCGCTCGTCCGGCTCCAGCCGCACGAGCCCGGCCATGGCCTGCGCGAGCGAGCCCACGAGCTCCACGTCGGCGCGCACGGCGAGCGCGCGCAAGAGCACGTCGACGCGCTGGCGCCTTCCCTCCTCGCTCTCCCCGGCGAAGACGGCCGCGCGCCGCAACCAGGCAGCGCGTTGATCGGCGTGCCCGCTCGACTGGGCGACGCGCTCGATCGATCGCACCATCTCGCCCTGCGCGCCTGCTCGATCCGCCAGGCGCGCCAGCGTCACGAACACCACGCCTTCGGACGGCACCGCCTCGAACGCGCCCACGGCGTGCCGGAGCGCGCGCCCGGTGAGCCCGCGCTTCTCGAACTGGCGGGCCGCCCGATAGCGGATGGCGCGCTCGCCGAAACGGCCGAGCGCGCGCCCCGCCAGTTCGTCGTAGAGCGCGTCGAGGCCGTCGAGCTCGCCTTCCGAAGCGGAGCGCTCCGCGATCGCGATCGGGTCGCTCCGGCTCGGATCGGCCTCGAGCGCCTTCCTCGCGTGATGAAACGCGTCACGCCGGCGACCGGACCCGTAGGCGATGCTCGCGGCCAGGGCGTGAAAACGCGCGGCCTCGGGCGCGCCTGCGCGGCGCTCCGCCTGCTCCGCGAGGCGCTCGAGGGCGGCGCTCTCGCCCGCGAAAGCGACCAGGTCGCTCGCGTAGCTTTCCGGGCCGCGCTCGCTGTCGAGCGCGATCGCCCGCTCCCAGGCGCGGAGCGCGCCGCCGCGATCGGAAGCCAGATCCCAGAGCGCGGCGCCGAGCTCGCGCCAGGCGCGCACGGTGCCCTGCTGATCCGCTTCGGGCAGGGCGCTCAGCGCCTCCGCGCGTGCGGCCAGCAGCGCGATCTCGCCGTCGGAGCTGCGCGTCGGCAGCGCCGTGTCGAGCTCGTTCATCACCTCGCGCGCCGGCGCTCCTTCGTGAAGCGTGCGGCCGAGCGCGCGAGCTGCGCCGTCCGCGTCACCCGCGGACTTGCGTCGCCGGGACAGGTCGAGCAGCACCTGCCAGCGCTCGCCGCCGAGCGAACCGGTCGCGAGCCAGCGCTCGACGACCGCGATCCCGAGCCCGCGCTCCCCGACCGCATCGGCGACCGCGAGCGCGGCGGAGCGCAGCGCCGGATCGCGGGGACCGAGCACGTCGAGCGCGCGCCGCGCCAGAGCGGCGGCGCGCCCCGGCGCCACGCGCGCCAGGCGTTCGATCGCTTCGGCGACGGTGTCCGAGAGCGGCGCGAGCCACTGCGGTTGCGAGAGGAACCAGGCGAGCGTATCCGCGAGGCGAGCGCCTTCGTCGCTCGAGAGCGAACGCCGGATCCTGGCGCGAGCCGCCTCGAGGTCGCCCGGCCTGAGCGTCGCGACGCGCTGCGCCCAGGTCGCGGCCGGGAGCGGCTCCCCGAGCGCGTCGTAGATCGCCGCCAGCGCGGCGCACAGCGCGGGGCGCGGCACGATGATCCCGAGCGCGCGCTCGATGGCTTCGGCACCCCAGCCGCCGCCCGCGGCCACGCCCACGCGCGCGCGCGCCGCGGC
>DASXWF010001068.1:0-2390 GCA_036503835.1 Polyangiaceae bacterium
GGGTCGGAGGCCGCTTCGACGCTGTAGCCCTGGGCGCTCAGACGCTCGACCATGACCTCGCGCGAGCTGTCCGAAATGTCGACGAGGATGATGCGAGGCTGACTGCCTTCCATGGGGCCCTGTCCTGACTTACGTCTCGACTTCCGAATGGGTAAGTTCGGAGTAGGAGTTTCCCGTCGCTCGTTCGGGAGGATCCAATGTAGGGAAACGCGAATCGCCGCGAAAAGCGGCACTGGGGCGTCCTTGCTGCTGGGGCGCGGCGCGCAGCGGCGATCTTCTCGGCGTCCAGCGCAGTCACGAGCAACACCGCTCGCGCTTTCGCGACGAAATGCGGGTCCCGCGCCTGATCTGAGCCGCGTCCTCGGCTCGACGCTATTCGGTCGACGCGCCGATCGATCCGCCTTCGACGTTCGCGTTGCCGTCGAGGTGGAACATCGCGCCCAACCAGAGCGACAGGTAGGTGTCGGTGGCGCCTCCGGCGACGACGCGGTTGGGGGCGGGCGTGTTGTTGAAGTCGAAGCCGTAGCGCACCACGTCGATCCCGCCGACGGCGGAGAGCCAGGGCAAGAACTTCCAGCCGCCCATCACGCCGAAATCGAGGCCGCTGCCGTGCGCGCCCGGAAACCACACGCCCGCGAGGTCGAGCTCGTGGAGCGAGGTCACGAAGCGCGGGGCGAGGTGAGCGCCGACCACGAGCTTCTTGAGGTAGATGCGCCCGTCGATGCTGGCGCGCACGTAGCGGTAGTCGACGTCCGGCACGACGGCGTACGGATCGCCGCCGAAGGTTTCGTCGCCTTTCAGCTTGAACCAGTGCGAGCCGTAGGCGAGGGACGTACCGAGCTCGTGCGCTCCGATCGGAAAGCGCCCGCGCACGCCGAGCTGAAATTCGCCGGTTTTCGTCTTGAGCTCGGCCACGCTGCCGTCGGCGCGCGGATACTGGGTGGTCGTGGGGATGCCGAGCTCCCAGCGGAAGAGCACGCCGACGTGCGAGAGGATGTCGTTGCGGAAGAAAGCGCCGGGATAGACGCGCGCGGCGACGACGAGCGCGGGAGCAACGTCGAGCGAGTAGCTGTGGAGGAGCGGATCCGCGCTGTCCGTGTAGTTGAACTTCCGGTTGTAGAGCCGCATGCCGAGCACGGCCTCGACCGGGCGCCGGCCCTTCTCGCTCGGGGCGCTCGGCTCGGCCGCGCTTTCCTCCTCGTCCGGATCCGACTCCTCGAGCGGCGCCGTTTCTTCTTCTTCCTCTTCGGCCGCTGGTTCCTCGACCTCGGGCTTCGCGCTCTTCTTTCCCTTGGCCGTCGCGGCCGCGGCTGCCTTGGGAGTCTCCTTCTTCGGCTTCTCGCTCTTGGGCTTCTCCGCCGGCGTTTCGGTCATCTCGATGTCGGCGTCGCCCTTGGGTGCCGGCTCCGGAGCGGCCGCCGGTGCCGCGGCCGCCGCTGCCGCGGCCTTGTTTCCGCCTTTGGTTTTGGCGCTCGCGAGCGGATCGGCGATCGCGATCTCGAGCTCGTTGTCGACCGCTTTGTAGAGCTTCGGAAACGAGCCGCCGGGCAGCTCGAGCGTGTCGATCTTCGCGCCGTTCGCGCCGTAGACGCTGAGCATCAGCGTCATGCGCTTGGTGACGGTTCCGACGATCACGGCGTCCACCTGCAGCGCGTTCGCGGTGCTCGCGAACGTCGCCGGCTTGTCGGTGGGCTTCAGATCCTCGGCGTCGGTGACCTCGTACAGGTCACTGTTCTTCAGTACCTTCAGGACGCGTTCGCGCACCTTCGGCCCTTGCGGTCCGCTGATCACGCCCATCGCGATCGGCTGCTTGGCGGCTTTCGCCGTCCCGCCCGCCGGCTTTGCCGCGAGGGCGGGGGAAGGAAACAATCCTGCGCTCACGCCGAGCACAAGCCCGGCGGCGAGCGCGAACGCTCTTTTCGAAGCGAAGCTCGAGAACACGTTGCGCCTTAGTTTCAGGCCGCCGGCCGAGAGCGTGGCGGGCTCTGTCGCGCGGGAGCCTAGCATCCGGAGCGGAGCGCGATTCAAGCAAAAATGCGCTAGACTCGGGCATGTTTCGGTTCGAACGGGCGCGCCTGCTGCAACGTTCCGAAACCGCCTTCGCGATGGAGCTCCCGATCCGCTTCCAGGATGTGGACGCTGCCGGCATAATTTTTTACCCACGGGTGCTCGAGCTCTGCCACGACACCTATGTCGAGTTTCTGGCGAGCTCCGGCCACCCTCTCCAGGAGGCGCTGAAGGGGCCGTGGATCATGCCGATCCGCCACGCCGAGGCCGACTACCTGCGCCCGCTGCGCTTCGGCGATCGCGTCGAGGTCGCCATCGTCGCCGCGCAGATGGGGCCGCGCCAACCACCCACCGAGGTGACGCTCGGCTACCACATCTCCATC
>DASXWF010001069.1:0-10673 GCA_036503835.1 Polyangiaceae bacterium
TAGAGGCCCGGCTTGGTCATCGGGCTCTTGAAGAACAGGCTCAGCCACTCCTGAATTCCGGAGAAACCCGCCCGCTGCGAGAGATCCATCAAGAGCGCGAGATCGAGGACGAGCGGCGCCGCGAGGATCGAATCGCGGCACAGGAAGTTGACCTTGATCTGCATCGGGTAGCCGAGCCAGCCGAAGAGATCGATGTTGTCCCAGCCTTCCTTGGCGTCGCCGCGCGGCGGGTAGTACTCGATGCGGACCTTGTGGTGGATGTCGCCGTAGAGCGCCGGATAGCGCGCGGGCGTCAGGATGTGCTCGAGGACGCCGAGCTTCGAGACCTCCTTGGTCTTGAAGTTCTCTGCTTCGTCGAGCACTTCACCGTCGCGGTTGCCGAGGATGTTGGTGGAAAACCAGCCGTGGAGACCGAGTGAGCGCACCTTCAGACCGGGAGCCAGCACGGTCTTCAGGAGCGTCTGGCCGGTCTTGAAGTCCTTGCCGGCGATCGGGACGGAGAGATCCCGCGCGAGGCTGAACACGGCGGGGAAGTCGACGCTCAGGTTGGGTGCGCCGTTGGCGAACGGCACTCCCTCCTTGATGCAGGCCCATGCGTAGAGCGCAGAGCTCGTGATCGAGGGATCGCTCTCCGAGAGCCCGCGTTCGAAGCGCGCGATGCTGCCGTGAACTTCCCCGGGAACGACGTAACGCTCGGTGCTGCCGCACCAGACCGCGACCACCCGATCCAGTCCGTTCTTCTTCTTGAATGTGCGGATGTCCTCCCTGAGCTGTTCGACCATCTCCGCTTTGCTGGCCGCGCGCTTCACGTTCGTGCCGTGCAGGCGACGCACGTCCTCGGGGTAAAAGGCCGCCGGCATGGGCGACACGCCGCCGAGCTCCTCCGCGACCGGCGTGAGGTGGCGCTCCTCGAGAACGCCCGCCTTGCGTGCGGCTTCGAGCGCCGTGTCGGGGAAGACGTCCCAGCCGCCGAACACCAGCTGATCCAGCGGGGCAAGTGGAACGAAATCGCGCACTTGCGGAACTCGGTCCTCCGTGCGCTTGCCCAGGCGAATGGTGCCCATCTGGGTCAGCGACCCGATCGGCTGAGCGAGGCCGCGGCGCACCAGCATGGTGCCCGCGATGAAGGTCGTCGCCACCGCACCCATTCCTGGTAAGAGCACACCGAGTCGCCCGCGATGCGGTTCGATCGCCACGCTTTTCTTCATCGCGCTGATCGGTTTTGGTCCGGCCGTGTCTGATGTAAAGCCCCTCTCAGACGATTCCGAAACGAATCTGGACGCCTTTGCCGCAATGTTTGCCAAATGGTCCCAGCGCGATGTGCGCAATCGACACGGTGGCGCAATGTCCCTGCATCACGACTCATCGAAGTTTCACTACGAGCGGACTCGTGGCGCCGAGCCGCGCGAGCGACAGATTGCGACGGAGCCGCTTGCGGTTTCCGGGTTCGGGCCCCAGGAACCGCTGGTGAACCGCTCGCGCCGGCGCGCAGAGCTCCGTCTCGCCCTCGTTTGCATCGCCGCGCTCGTCGCCTTCACGTTGCAGTCGAGCAACGCGTTCGCCCTTCAGCTCAGCCTGAGCGAAGCGGTGGCGCGCGCCGCCAAGAATCCGCTCGCGCGCGCGGCCATCGAGCAATGGCGCGCAGCAGGCGCGCGCGTGTCCGAAGCGCGCGCCACGCGCCTCCCTCACGCGGAGGTCACCGCCTTCATCGCGCCGAGCCCGAGCATCGACTGTCTCGACGAGGGCTGCACCCGGACCAATCCGAGCGAGGTGAAGCTCCGCTTCGACGGGGTGTTCGGCGGCGTCCGTCTCGACGTGATCCAGCCGCTCTACACCTTCGGCAAAATCGACTCGGCCGTCGACGCGGCGCAGAGCGCGACCAACGCCACCCGAGCGCTGGCGGCAGGCGTGACGGGCGACACCACGCTCGATACGGCGCGCGCTTACCTGGCCGTGGATTCGGCGCGCGAGGTTCTCGCGATGCTGGAACTCGGCAGACAGGAACTCGAGAAGGGGAAACAGATCATCGTCCAGCGTATTGATGAAGGTGACGCCGAGGTCACCTTGATCGATCGCCTGAGACTGGAAACGCTCGAGGCGGAGATCCGTGTACGATCGAGCGAGGCGAGCGAGGCCGTGGCGAACGCCCTGGCGCTCCTGCGGGCGCTGGTCGGCGAGCCGACTGCCGATACGCTGCACGCGAGCCCCGAGCCGATTGCGTTTCAGCTCGCCGACTCCGGTACCTACACCCGGCGCGGCCGCACCGGCCGGCCCGAGCTCCGGGCCGCGCGGGAAGCGGTGGCCGCGCTCGAAGCCGTGACCCGGCTCGAGCAGGCTCGCTGGTTTCCGGACGTCTTCGCGCTGGCCGGCTTCGATTTTGCACGAGCTACGGGGGTGGACCCTGCTCCCTCCGCCTTCGCGGACGATCCGTTCAACGCGACCACCGCTCGATTGGCCTTGGTGATGCGCTGGAACGTGGACCCGGCGCAGGGGGCCCGCGTCTCGCGCGCCGGCGCCGAGCTCTCGCGCGGGCGGCAGCTTGCGCTCGCGGCGGACCGTGCCAGCGACGCGGAGGTGCTCATGGCGTATTCCCGAGCGGTCGAGGCGCGCAAGCGGCTCGACGCAGCCCGCGACGGCGAGAAGAGCGCGCGCGGCTGGGTCGCCTCCGCGCTCCAGGCGGACGCGGTCGGGACATTGTCGGCCAAGGATCTGGGCGACGCGTACATCGCGTACTTCACGCTGCGCGCCCGCGTGCTCGAAAACATCTATGCCTGGAACGTCGCCGTTTTGACGCTCCGGCGTGCCATCGGTGAACCCGTGGTTCCCCCGAGTGGCTGAGGAGAGACCCCATGCGAAAGTTCCTTTCCCTGCTCGTAGTCTCGCTGACCCTGTTCGCGGCTCCGCTCGCGCGCGCCGCCGACGGTGAGGGCACCACCACGGTTCGCGCGGCGAACCAGACGCTCCAGTCGCTGCTGAAGAAGGGGGCGGCCCCCGGCAGCAGCGAGGAGAAGAAGCTCACGGAGGAGCTCAACACCAAGCTCCGCGGCTTTCTCGACATCGACGAGCTCGGCAAGCGCGCTCTCGGTGAGAACGCCAAGAAGTTCAGCGCCGAGGAGCTCGCGGAGTTCACGCGCCTCTTGCGTGAAATCGTCGAAGGGAACTACCTGCGCGCGCTGCGCAGCCAGCTCGAGTTCGAAGTGAACTACCTGAAGGAAACGAACGAGGGCAAGACGCTGCGCGTGGCCACGACGGTGAAGACCAAGGCCGGCAAGGACGGCCCGGCGCGCACCATCGACATCGACTACGTGCTGCACAAAGACGGCGGCTCCCTCCGCGTCTTCGACCTCGTCACTGACGGGATCGGCCTCGTCGAAAACTACAAGAGCCAGTTCAACCGCATCATCGCCAAAGAAGGCGCCGCCGGCCTCCTCACGCGCATGCGCAAGAAGACCGTCAAAGACTGACGCGTTGAGCCGAGGATCGGCGGTCGTGCTGCGCTGGAAGGTTCATCCGTAGCGGAGCGGTCCGGGCGACAGGCGAGGTCTATTTTGCCGCCAAGGCCGCCAAGAGCGCCAAGGCCGCCAGAGGATTTTTTGGGGTTGGTTTCTCGAACGGCGGAACTGACGACGCGAGGAGCGCCACCGGAAGCTGGCTCGTACCAAGCCTTGTGATGGTGGGTTCGGTCGCGCTCCGGAACCACCAGATCCCCTTGCCCTTGGCGGCCTTGGCGCTCTTGGCGGCCTTGGCGGCCCTCTGAATGCTTCCAGTTAACGAGAAGCCACCCGGTCACCAGACGTTCTCTCGTCGCCTGACGCTGCGCTTGACGCTCGTCGCTGGGCGGTCAGCGGAGGCGGAGGATGGCGACGACGGCCATGACGAAGAAGCCGAGGGCGACGGCGGCGAGGGCCAGCAGGAGGGCCGGTGAGCGGCGCGGAGCGAGGCGCGCCGCTTCTTCGGTGGCGATGCCTTCGCGCTCGAGGTGAGTGTCGAGCTTGCGATCGCTCGCGCGCGTGAGTTTCGTGAGCAGCGCGATTTCGAGCAGAAGGGCGAGCGAGCAGAAGGCCGCCGTGGCCCAGCGCACGCGCGAGCGGCGCGCGCGCTCGCGCAGGGCGCCGAGGCGCCGGCCGTCGAGCAGTAGCGCGTCGACCGCGTCGAAGGTCGTGGCGGGTTCGGTGCCGGTCAGCGGCGGCAGCGGCCAACCGACGGACGACGGGCTTCTCAGATCGCGCTCGCTCGAGACCACCGCGTGCGTCGGAGCGCGGGGGAGTGGCGGAAGCGGCACGCGCGCGGAGCTCCCGCCGCGACCGTCGGGAGCGAGAAGGAGGCGCCCGCCGAGCAGGCGTTCGCTTTCCGTGACGAGGGCAAAGTACGCCACTTCCCGCTGGACCGGCGCCTCCACGAGGAGCGTGTCGCCGGCGCTGCTCGCGCGCAGGGCGCCGGGAGCCACGGGCAGATCGAACGAGAGCTCGCTCGGAGCCGCGGGGTCACCCACGCGCAAGGCGACGGTCACGGCGTGCTCGCGCGGAGCGATGCGGAAGACGGCGCGGCCATGCGCGTCGAACGTCGCGTCGGCAGGCATCACCTGCGCTCCGCCGCTCGAGGCCTGCACGCGGACTCCCGCGGCGGGCGCGCCGTCGCGAAGGGCCTCGACCCAGAGCTCCTCTTCGAACGGAACGGCCAGCGCGCCGCGCCCGGGAGCAACGCGCAGCGAATAGGCTCCGGCCTGGCCCGATGCCCAGCCGCCGCGCCGCCGCGCCGCTCGTGCCCAGGTGCCCGCGTCGATTCGAGGTAGCTCGCCCGCGGCGAGGCGATGACCTTCCTGTTCGACCATCAAGAGGAGTGGCGCCGTACGCCCGGCGGGCAGCTCGAACGCCGCTTCCGCACCGCCCTCGGCGTCGAGCTTCACGCTGCGCGCGCCGCGAAAGCCGCCGCTCTCGAGCTCCACGAGAGCGACGCCGCCGGTGACGGGAAGCTCTTCGAAGCCACCGCCCAGATCCTCGCGGATCTCGAAGACTTCGACGCGCACGCCGAGGCGGGGGGCATCCGTCGGACCGCCCCACACGCGCGCCACGCGGTACGGACGCGTGGAGCCCGCCGTCACGAGCGCAAGCGCCACGACGATCACCGCCGCCACGGGTAGCGCGTAGAGCGGCCACCTCACTCGGGAATTGCTATCCCACGTGGGGGGCTGGGGCAAGTTGACTTCCAGAACGAAGCCGGGATCATCCCGCCATGCCGTCGTTCGATGCGGTTTCGAAGCTTGCCATGCACGAGGTCGAGAACGCGCTCTTGAATGCGCAAAAGGAAGTCGGCACGCGCTTCGACTTTCGTGGCACCGGCACCGAGCTCGAAATGACCGCGGACGGCATCGTGATCCGCAGCGACAGCGAGGGCCGGCTCGAGGCGGGCTACGGAGTGCTCGAAGAGAAGCTCGTGAAGCGTCACGTCTCCCTGCAGAGCCTCGATCCCCAAAAGCTCGAGAAGGGTCCGAAGGGGAGCTTTCGCCAACTCATCAAGCTCAAGCAGGGCGTCGAGATCGAGAAGGCGCGCGAGATCGTGAAGCTGCTCAAGGACTCGAAGCTGAAGGTGACGGCCTCCATCCAGGACGCGCAGGTCCGCGTGAGCGGGAAGAAGAAGGACGACTTGCAGACCGCCATCCAGTTCCTGAAGGCGCAGGACCTCGGAATCCCCCTCCAGTTCGTGAATTTTCGCGACTAGGCGCACGGACGACCGGGTCGAAGCGCCTGTCCGCCTGCCGGCGGATTGCCTGGGACCCCACCTGGCACTAGCCTCCGGGGCGCCATGGCCGAGGCTCACGTCAAGAAGAAGAAGAAAAGTTCGTCGGGAAAGCGCGCGCGCAAGGAGCGGCGCTACGTCGGAGAACAGACGTACGCTTCGAAGCTCGCGGTCGGCAGCGGCATGCTCGGGTGCCTGGCGCTCGGCGCGGGCGTGTACGCGAAGTGGGTGTCGGAGCAGCCGCTCTCCGCGGCGCCCTGGCTGCTCGCAAGCGGGGCGGTCGTGCTCGGCGGCGCGCTGATCTTCGGCGATCTCGGGACACCTCCGGTGCGCGTCGGCGACGCCGGCATCGCGATCGAGAGCGGGCGCGAGCTCGAGCGCGTCGCCTGGTGTGATCTCGAACGGGTGTACGCGGAGGGCGGCAAGCTCGTGCTCAAGGGCAAGGAGCAGACGTTCACGCTCACGATCGCCGCCCAGCCGAAGGCGGTGGCGCGCATCCTGGCCGAGGGAACGCGCCGCGTTCCCGAAGCGATGGACGTGAAGCGCGAGGCACTCGAGGGTCTGCCCGCGCCGCACGACGACGACGGCGAGCTGCTCGCCGTCGAGTCGCTGCAGGTCGCCGGCAGGAACTGCGCGGCGAGCGGCAAGACCATCGCCTTCGAGCGCGACGCGCGGCTCTGCCCGCAGTGCTGCCAGGTCTACCTGAAGGATCGCGTGCCGAAAAAGTGCCTGACCTGCCAGGCAGAGCTCGGGGACAAAGCCACGACGGCCTGAGCCCCGCCTCAGTCGACGCGACTCGTCAGCACTTCGACCACCGGACGGGTTCCGGAGAGGTCCTCGACCTTGCGGCGTACGGCCCGGCGGACGAATTCGTTGCGGTCGAGTCCGCGCCCGTCGCGGTGAGCGTCCACGGCGCGCGCCGCCTCGAGCTCGAGGGCGCGCAGCGCCGCGTCGTCTTCCACTCCGGGAACGCCGCGAGCGGCGATGCGCGGTGCGGCGGCGCTCCGGCCACGCTCGTCCTCGACCAGCGCGACGGTGACGATGCCGGAGCGGGCAAGCTCCGCTCGCGCCCGGAGCGTGCTCTCGGACGCGGGCTCGCCGCCCTTCAGGATCGAAACACGGCCGTGTTGGATCGCGCGCTCCCGGACCAGCGAGTGGCCGTCGCACACGATCGGGGTGCCGTCTTCGACCACGGCCGTTTCGGCGGCGCCGGCGTCGCGCGCGAGCTCCGCGTGCGAAAGCAGGTGCTGGAGCTGCCCGTGCACCGGGAGAAAGCAGCGCGGGCGCAGGAGCTCGATCATGCGCAGCTGCTCGTTGCGGGCCGCGTGACCGCTCGTGTGGACCTCGGGATCGGTGAGCCAGCTGTGCAGGGTCACGCCGAGGCGCAAGAGATCGTTGTGCAGGTGCGCCACGCCCCGCTCGTTGCCGGGGATCACTCGGCTCGAGAGGATCACGCTGTCGCCCGGCTCGAGCTTGAGGGCCGGGTGCTGTCCCACGGCGAAGCGCTGCAGCGCGGAGCCGGGCTCGGCCTGCGTGCCGCCGGCCAACACGAACAGGCGCTCGCGCGGGAAGCCCTGCGCCTCCTCGATGCCGATCGTGAGATCGCTCGGCCAGCGCAGGTAGCCAAGCTCCTTCGCAATCGCGATCTGCGCGTCGAGGCTTCGCCCGAACACGCAGATCTTGCGACCGAGCCGGCGCGCGATGTCGCCGAACGTGATCAGCCGTTGCACGTTGCTCGCGAACATCGACACCACGACGCGCCCCGTCGCCCGCTCGGCGAGGCCCTCGACCGCTCGGGCCACGGAGCGCTCGGACCCCGAGCGCTCCGGCACGTGACTGTTCGTGCTGTCGCTCAGCATCAGCGCGACCCCGGCGTCGCCAATCGCGGCAAGGCGCGCCTCGTTGGTGGGCTCGCCGTCCGGCGGGTCCGGGTCGAGGTTGAAGTCCCCGGTGTGGAGCACGATGCCGGCACGCGTCGCGATCGAAAGCGCGCTCGCCTCGACGATCGAATGCGTGACGCGCACGGGCTCCACGCGAAACGGTCCGACCGCGTGCCGTTCGCCGGCGCGGGCCGGGCGCAGATCCAGCTCTCGGGGCAGGAAATCCCGCTCGAGCAGGCGGCGGCGCGCGACGGCGAGGGCGTGGGGCGGGCCCCAGACGGGAACGTCGATCTCGTTCAACAAGTACGGCAGGGCGCCGACGTGGTCCTCGTGACCGTGCGTCAGGAAGACGCCCGCGATGCGCTCGGAGCGCTCGAGCAGCCAGCTGAAATCGGCGTGAACGACATCCACGCCGAGATCGTTGTCGGGAAAGGCAATCCCGCAGTCGACCACGAGGATGCCGTCGGACTGCTCGAGCGCGAAGCAGTTCATGCCGATCTCCCCGAGACCTCCCAGCGGAACGAGCCGGACGGCGTCGGAAGCGAGCGCGCTCACCCGGGCCATGCTTGCACGGAGCCGGCCCGAGTGTTAGCGGGGACGCCACGATGACCACTCCGAAAACGGTCACTCCCGCGGAAGCCCAGGCGCTCCTGGGTGAGGGCTACACCTACCTCGACGTACGCACCGAAGCGGAGTTCGAGGCCGGACATCCCGCAGGGGCGCTGAACGTGCCGCTGAACGTGGCGGGACCGGGCGGCGCGGCTCCGAATCCGGAATTTCTGGCGGTGGTCGAACGCGCGCTCGGCAAGGACGCCAAGCTCGTGGTCGCCTGCCAGGCCGGCGGGCGTTCGAAGCGCGCGATGGCGACGCTCGCTCAGGCCGGCTTCAGCGGCCTCGTGGAGATGCCGGCGGGGTTCGGCGGCTCTCGCGACGCGTTCGGTCGGCCGGTCCCGGGCTGGAGTCAGGCCGGGCTGCCGGTGGAGACGGGCCGAAACTACGACGCGGTCAAACAGCGATCGCGCTGAGGCGAACCGACACGCGACGTGGTGTCCGCGCGCTACTCGCCCGCCCCGGACGCTGCCTGCTTGGCGCGCTCGTAGTCGCCGGCGGCGCGCTCGATCAGGGAAAAGTCGCGGGCGGCGCGCTCGGCCTCCGCGGCGAGCGTGGCGGTGAACAGCGTGAGGCCCCAGATGCCGTTCTCGGGGCGGCGGCGGAAGGGGTAGCGGGCGCCGCGCGCCGTTTCGACCGTGGCGCGCTCGCCGCGCAGCTCGACGCGGGCCACCCCCGAGAGATCGCGGCGAAGCCGAGTCATCCAGCCGAGGCGGCGGGCATAGAGCGCGAACACGTCCGCGCCGTCCGGGGCGGACACCTCCGCGGCGTAGCGCGTGAGAAGCTCACTGCGCTCCGGCTCGGGGTACGAGGCTCGCACCCGCTCCGCCGCGCGCTTTCGGTAGTCGCGGATGCTGTAGGCGGCGTGCTGCGCCGGCGTTTCGAGGTAGGCGAAGAATTGCTTCGGGTCGTCGCGGTTGACCGCGATCACCACCCGGTAATAGGCGCCTTCCGGCGTGCGATCGCTCGGGTAGAAGACGTGCGCCGCGACCACGGACGCAGCGAGCAGCGCGGCGAGCAAGGCACTCGCCCAGAGCAGGCGGCGCCGTGTCGAGAACCGCGCAAGGAACCCTGAGCGCTCGGGCATCGGCGACAGAGCTACCACCGTTCAGCGCTTGACGCCCAGGCTCCGCGGCTCGAAAGCGCGCTCCGTGCTCGATCACGCCCGCGTCGCCGTCATCGTGCCGGCCTACTGCGAGGAACGCCTCGTCGGCCGCATGCTCGCTCGCGTGCCGAGCGGCGTGGACCGGATCTACGTGGTCGACGACGCGAGCCCGGACGCGACGAGCGACGCCGTGCGGAACGCCGGGGACCCGCGCGTGGTCTGCCTGCGGCACGTGGAAAACCGCGGCGTGGGCGCGGCCATCGTGACCGGCTATCGCGCGGCGCTGCGCGACGGGCACGACGTGCTCGTGGTGATGGCGGCCGACGACCAGATGCACCCGGACGATCTGGCGCCGCTGGTTCGCGCGGTGCTCGCCGGCGCGGACTACGCGAAGGGCAATCGCTTCGTTCACGCCGAGGCGCGCCGCATGCCGCTCGCCCGCCGCACGGCGGGTCGCGTGCTCTCGTGGGCCACGCGGCGAGCGACCGGGCTCGCGGTGAGCGACAGCCAGTGCGGCTACACCGCGCTCTCCGCGCGCGCGGCGCGAGCGCTGCCGCTCGGCGAGCTCTGGCCGCGCTACGGCTATCCCAACGACTTGCTCGGCATGCTCGCCGCGCGTGGTTTTCGCGTGGTCGACGTGGCGGTCCGCCCCGTCTACGCCGACGAGAAGAGCGGCGTGCGGCCCTGGCACGCGCTGTCGGTGCTCGGGGTGGTGCTCCGGCGCTACCTGCGCGAACGCGCGTCGTTTCAGGCCCGGGCAGCGCGTTCGACGAGCAGCTCGGCGTAGCGGAGCGCGTGCTCCAGATCGAAGCACGCCGTGAGCTCGGCCGGCGTGAGCCGCGACGAGATGTCGGGATCCTCTCCGAGCAGCGTGCGGAACTCGCCCTCGCCGCGGAACGCCCGCATCGCGCTGCGCTGCACGAGCTCGTACGCGCTCTGGCGCAACAGCCCTTTTTCGACCAGCGCGAGCATGACGGCTTCGCTGAAGAACAGACCGCCCGTGAGCTCGAGGTTCTTCTGAAGGCGCTCGCGGTAGACGACGAGACCCTCGACGAGCCCCGCCGCCCGCTCGAGCATGAAGCCGAGGGTCGCCGTGGCGTCAGGCGCGATCATGCGTTCCACCGAAGAGTGCGAGATGTCGCGCTCGTGCCAGAGCGCGACGTTCTCGAGCGCCGGAGCGGCGGCGGCGCGCACCACGCGCGCCAGCCCGCACAGGTTCTCGCTGAGCACCGGGTTGCGCTTGTGCGGCATGGCGCTCGAGCCCTGATAGGCGCTTGCCCTGCGCTCCTCCACCTCGCCCACCTCGGTGCGCTGCAGCAGCCGCAACTCCAGCGCGATCTGCT
>DASXWF010001070.1:0-5584 GCA_036503835.1 Polyangiaceae bacterium
ACGTGTTGTTCGCCGGCAGCAGCGGCCTTCTGGCGCTGCTGTTCGGCGTCGCGCTCGGCAACATGGTGCGCGGGTTACCGGTCACGCCGGACCGCCGCTTCACGCTCGCGTTCTTCACCGACTTCACCACCCACGGAGAAGTGGGATTGCTCGACTACTACACGGTCAGCGTGGGGTTGCTGGCGCTCGTCGCGCTCTTGGCGCACGGCGCCGCGTTCCTCGCGTTCCGCACCGACGGGGTGCTGCGCGCGCGCGCCCGCGCGGCGGAGCGCCGGCTCTGGCTGGTTTCCGGCGGGCTGTTCGTGGTCGTCACCGTCCAGACGATCGGCGTCCGTCCCGAGCTGTTCTCGGCCTTGGCGACGCGCCCGCTCGCCTGGCTTTTCGCGGCGATCGCGCTCGGGGGCGTCATTCTCGGCGCGCTCGCCCAGCGGCGGGAGCAGGATGCGCGCGTGTTCCTGAGCTCGAGCGCCGTGCTCGCCGGCCTGCTCGCGGCCACGGCGACCGCCCTGTACCCGAAGCTCATCCATTCGACCCTGTCTCCCGCCGGCTCGATCACCGCGCAAGACGCGCTCGGCGCGCCGTACGGGCTGTCGGTCGCGCTGGCGTGGTGGCCCGTGGCCTTCGCTCTGGCGGTGACCTACGTGGTCTTCACGTTCCGGTCGCACCGCGAAAAGCTGAGCGCCCCTTCCGAGCACGATTCGAACGGCCATTGACGCGCGACGCGGGCGCGCGGGTTATGCTCGGGAACGTGAGGGTCGCGTTGCTTTCCCGGCTGCTCCCGCTGCTGCTCGTCGCCGTGGGCTTCGCCGCACCCGCGCGCGCCTTCCCGGGCGTCTGCATCGGCAAGGACTCCGCCGGCCGCATCGTGAACTCGACGGTGGTCGTGGTCATGCAACACGCGGGCGTTTCCGTCGTCACGATCGCGGCGGACTACGAAGGGCCGCTCGCGCCCTTCGCGTTCCTCTTGCCGGTGCCGGCGGACGTCGACGCTGCGCGGGTGAAGACCGTCAAGCGCGGCATCGTCGCGCGCCTGGACGAGGTGTCGGCGCCGCGCTTTCACGCGTTCTACGAGCAGGATCCCTGCGACATGGGCCGCACCGAGCAGCGCTGGGACGAGAAAATCCGCGCGCAGGGTCGAGGGTTTCTCGCGATCGAGGGCCTCCCGCCCCTCGACCGGCGCTACGCCATCTCGAACGAGATCAGCGCGCCCGTCGAGCCGGTGTTCAAGGGGACCGAGAACGAGTTTCGCTACCGGAAGCTCGAGCTCGAGACCCCGAGCGCTCTCGGCGAGTGGCTGAAACGAAACGGCTATGCCATCCCCGAGCCGGCGCTCGCGGCGCTCGCTCCCCACGTCGGCCAAGGGAAGGCCTTGCTCCTCGCCGAAGTGTCTCCCGATCACGTGGAGCTCGTGAACGCTCGGCGCGTCGAGCTCGGCGGCATCCGCTACGTCACGAAGCAGCCGCTGCCGGCGCTGCCGGTCACGCTCGGCCTCGCGAACGCCGAGAAAACTCAGGATCTCGTGGTGTACGTGCTCGATCGCGCCGCGCGCTATCAGGCGAAAAACTACGAGAACGTGCTCTTGCCCTCGAACCTGCGCGTGGACGAGCGCGCCGCGACGCAGCTCGGGCGGGCCTACGAGGCGCTGTTCGATCTCGCCGTGCCCACTTCGCGTCCGGCGTTCGCCAGCGAGTACGCCTGGTCCACGCGCGGCTGCGGCGAGCCGTGCGCCGACGCGCCGCTCGGCATGGACGAGCTCCTGTCGCTCGGCGGCGACGTGCTCGAGGCGCAGACGGCGAGCGCGAAGGAGCGCGCCGGGCCGGCCGCGTCCGAAACGGAGCGCGACCGCTCCGACTTCGAAGCGCACGTCGCCGGTCTTCCGCCGTCCGAGCGCGCACGCGCTCGCCGCGAGCACGCTCGCGTTCTGTCCGAGCTCGGCCGGCGGCGGGCGCTCATGGCGCGCCAGACCTACGTGCTCTCGCGCTTGCACCATCGCTACGGGGCGGGAGGGCTGCCGAAGGACCTCGAGCTCGCTCCGGCGCCGGCCCTCCGGGGCGGCGTAGGCGTGCCCGCCGGGAAGGCCGGGGACCTGCCGCAGGAAGCACGCCCCGCCGAGCACAACGAGCTCCAGATGCGCTTCGTCGCGCTCGCGCTCTACACGAGCGGTCTGGCCTGCGCCTCTCCGGTTCGCCATCGCTGGGGCAAGCCGTGGACTTCCGAGGCGCGCGCCTCACGCGCCGTTCCCCTGGCGACGGATCTGTTTGCCCAGCCGCGCGATCGCTCGGGCGACCGCACGTTCCTCGCCGGCCTGCTCCAGAGTCCGCTGCCGAAGCTCGGCATGGATCGCTCCGAGCTCCGGCACGCAGCGGCACGGCAGGCGCCAGCCGCAGCTCCGAGTAGTGCCCTACCCGCAGCGCCCGCCGCAAAGAGCGGCTGCAGCGTGAGCACGCCGGGGCGTCCAGCGCACGACCGGACGCCCCTCGTGCTCGTTCTCTTCGCGGCGGCGCTCAGCGCTCGCCTTTCGCACTCGCGCCGGCGAGGAACAGCGCGAGCGCACCGCTCGCCACCGCCGCCGATCCGATCACGAAGGCCTGCGCGTAGCCGAGCCGCTCGACGAGCGCCCCTCCGCCCCACACCGCACAGAACCCGCCGACTCCGAAGAGCGCCTGAATGCGCGTGAGCGCCGACCCGATGCGCTCGGGCGGAGCGTACTGCACGGCGAGCGCGTTCAGCGCCGGCCAGGCGAGCCCGTGTCCCAACCCGAACAAGAACCCAAGCTCGAGCAGCCAGCCGGGTCGCAGCTCCGATGCCGCGAGCGCCGCCAGCGCGTACACCCCGAGCGCGAGCACCGCCGAACGCCGGCGCCCGAAGCGATCGGCGAAGTTGGCGAGCGCGAGGCGCACGAACAGCGCCGTCACCGTGTACCCGACGAACAGCAGAGACACATGGTTCGCGCCGAGCGAGAGCGCGAACGGCTGGGTGAAGGTCGCGATCAACCCGAAACCAACGCCGGCTGCGGCGGCGCCGTAATCGACCGCGCGCTGCGCCGTCCAGTGTCCCGGCGTCGCCGGAGCCTGGTGCCCCGCGGCTGCCACCTCGGTAAGGCGTGGCAGCCCGCGCGTGATGGCGAGCGCGACGAGCCCCATGAGTCCCGCAACCTCGAACGCCGTATTCCAGCCGCGCACCTCGGCCAGGTGTTCGGTCGCGGAAGAGGCTGCGGCATTCATCAGCAGTGCCGCAGCGCCCACCGTGCCGAACGCCCGCGTGTGGTGCTCGCGCGCCACGAGTCGTGTCACGAGCGCCGCGGTACCACCGAGGAACAGAGTGTTCCCGAGCCCCTGCAGCCCGCGCAAGAGAAAGACGAGCGGCCCGAGCTCGCGCACCGCGCCGAACGCGACCGTGCTGAGCGACGCGACGACGGCGCCCGAAATCATCGCCGGACGCCAGCCGCCGCGGTCGAGCCAGCGCCCGCAGATCGGCGCGGCGAAAATTGCCACGACCACCGGCGCCGACTGTATCTGCCCGATCTCCGCGGCGCTGGCCGAGAGCCACGTCGCCGCATACTTCGGGACCAAAAAGAGCGCCGAAAAGCAGTACCCAAACGCCATCTGCAGCACCAAAAGGCGCCGGAAATGCGGATTCGACCACTCCGATTGCGACAGAGTGCCCGCAGCCGCTGCGAGCGGGCGTAAAGAACGAGAGGAACTAGGCGTCGTCATCTGGCTCCGGGAGCCAGCGATCGAGTGGGTCAGGATCCGTCAGCACGCTGCCCTCTCGACCGCCGGGCGGGGAGGGCTGCGTCTACTGTTCGGGATCTCAGCGTGACGACAAACCCTCGCCCGTCCGGCGGACCGGAATCCAAAGGCAGAGGGCGTGCTTGTTCGACGTCACGAGACGTGGGAGCTTTTAGCAAACAGGAACACTCTCGTCAATGAGAGCACCGAAAACGTTCCACGAGTGCACTGAAAACGTTCCACCGGCGTCGCGTCCGAGCCGTTCGTTCGCGAATCCGGCACTGATGGTCAAGGCAATGCCTCTCCGCGCGCTCTGTCTCCTTTCTTCATCGGCCACTGTCTTCCTGATCGCAGCGCATTCGCAGGCGCAACGCCCGCCGAGCGCCGGCTTTCCCGTCGAGTCGGCGCAGCCCCCCGCGCCGGCGCCCGCCGCGCCACCGGCTCCGACCACTGCACCCGCTGCACCGGCACCCGTCGCGCCGGCCCCGACCACTGCACCCGCTGCACCGGCGCCCGCCGCGCCACCGGCTCCGACCACTGCACCCGCTGCACCGGCACCCGCTGCACCGGCACCCGCTGCACCGGCACCCGTTGCACCCGCTCCCGCGGCGCCGCCGTCGAGCACACCCGCGCCGCCACCCGCTCGCGTGACTCCCGCGCCGCCCCCGCCCGAAGGCGTAGCCTTCGGCGGCCCGCCCCCGAGCGACGCGGGCTCGCTCCCGAAGCAGCCGAAGATCGTCGAGATCGCTTTCGAGAAGCAGCCGGGCTGGGCCGCCGGTCTCGACGTGTTCGGCGGGCTCGCGGCGCTCGCCGGCAGCGACACGCGCGGTTCCTTTGCGTACGGCGGCGTGCTCGCGCGCGGGCGCTATCGCTACTACGAAATCGGCGGCTACTTTCAGCTGACCGACGATCCCCTCTCTTCGGCGGGCTCCTTCCAGGAGTTCGGCGGCATCCTGGGCGCGTGGCTGCCGTTCCAGAACTGGGTCGACTTCGAGCTCGCCGCGCGCATCGGCGCGCGCACCTACGAAGATCCGAGCACGCGCTACGGCGCGAGCGGCTACGAGCTCACCGGCGCGACGCTCGGCTTTCAGTTCGGCGTCTCCGACCGCGTCCGCAGCGACCTCGTCGGAGGTCGCGTCGGTGCCCAGATCGTCGGCAGCTACGACCTCAAGCAGCGTGACCAGCCCTGGCAAGAGACCCGCATCGACGCGAACGGTATGGAGGTTCTGACGAGCGGCACGACGCACGTCGGCGGCTTCACCATCGGCATCCAGATGAGCCTCGGCCTGGACATCGGGCGGGGCCCGTAGCGTCCGCGCTCGCGAGCGGAACGCTCCGGGCCTCTCGCACGCGGCGGCCCGTCGAGCTCACGCGGGCGTGGCGGACACGGCCCGTCCGGCCCCTGCCGGAATCGCTTCGACCTCGTCCTCGGCGTCACTCTCCCCCGAGCTGCGCACCGTTTTCAAGAACCCGAGCTCGCGGAGCAGCTGTCGCTCTGCCACGACGCCCCGGGCGATCTGACTCCACTCGAGGTACCAGGACCAGAGCTCGCTTTCCGCGGCGACGGCTTGCTCGCGCTGCTCCTCCAAAAGTGGGGGATCGGGGTAGGGCGATTGGGGGACTTGCGCTCGGGAGCTGGGGAGAGGGAGCTCGGAGGTGGGGAGTTGCGGCTCGAGGGCCCAAAATGGGGACGAGCGACCGCTTGTTCACGGATTTTCCCGCCCGCTCCCGACTCCGCTCCCGCTCCCGACTCCGCTCCCGCTCCCGACTCCGACTCCCGCTCGCGTACGCCCTCGGAGGTGTGCTCGCGGGCAAACCTTCCCGCACTGGCGAACTGAGGGTGAAGCTCGTGG
>DASXWF010001071.1:0-5388 GCA_036503835.1 Polyangiaceae bacterium
TCGTCTGAATCTTGCAGTGGCTGGCCGCGCACGCGAGCACCAGCAGCGCGCCCCGTCCGAGCAGTGACCTCGTTGCCAACGTCGATTGCCTCATGCCTGGTGAATGCGGGGCAGGAGCGAGACCCTCCGAAAAATCGTCACGGCGTGCCGTCGCCTCCGAGCAGTCGGTCGAGCCGCTGCGCGTACAGGCTTCCCGGCGCGCGGGCGCGCAGTGCCGCGGCGCGTGCTTCCGCCCTGTCGCGCTGTCCGAGCTTCAGGAGCCCGGCCACGGTCAGGAAATCCCGTTCGACGGCGAGCGTTCCGTTCGGAAACTCGCGCTCGTGCTCGGCGAGCAGGCGCAGGCTGGTCGCGGGTTGTCGATCGAGCTCGGCGCGCGCGCGCTCGAGCAGGGCCGACTCGCGGAGGAGCGGGTTTTCGGGTGCCGCGCTCTGCACGCTCGGCAAGGCCGCGGACTTCGGGCGCGGAGCCTGGCGCTCCTCGGGGGAAATGGGCGCCGGAGGCGGAGTCGTGGGTCGGGGTAAGGCAGGCACGGATTCGCGCTCTCGTGAGCGAGCCGGCGCAGCGCTCGGAGCTGCCGGGGGCGCAAAGTGCGAGCTCAAGCGCGGCCAGGCTGCGACGACGGCGACCGTGGCGCCGAGGGCCGCGCCGAGCGCCGCGTGCTGGATCCAGACGAGCACGCCGAGCCCCGCCGGCACTCCGAGACGCAGGCGCCCGCGCGAGCGCTCGAACGCGGCGCGCGAGAGGGGCGCAGGCGGGCGCCCCGCACGAAACAGCCGCGCGAGCTCGGGATCGGCCGCTTCGTTTTCGGTCAGGCGTTCGAGCCGGTTCATCGGTTCCTCGTCTTGGCTCGGTGTTGCTCGCGAAGGCGGGCGCGCTCGGCGGCCGCGCCGAGCTCCGCGCGGGCGGAGCCCAATCGCGAGTAGACGGTGCTCACGGGCACGTCCGTGAGCTCCGCGATTTCGGGAGCGCTCATGCCCTCCAGCTCGAACATCACCACCGTGGCGCGCTTCTCCGGCGGCAAGAGATCGAGCAAGCGCTCGAGCTCGGCGCGCGCTTCGTTTTCGAGCAAGACCCGCTCCGGGTCGTCGAGTCCCTGCGCTTCCGAATCCGCGCCGTGCTCGAGCAGATCCGGCTCCGCGCCGGAGCGCTCGCGCCGCACGTACGCGCGGTTTCGCTGCGCCGACGCCACGCGCAGGCAAATGCCGAAGAGCCACGTCGTGAGCCGAGCGCGATGGTCGAACGTTTCGAGCCGGCGAAAGACCACGATGAAGACTTCCTGGAGCGCGTCCTCGAGATCGGCCGGCCGCACGCCGAGGCGCTGCAGGGAGCGCCAGACGAAGTCGGCGTGACGGGCGTGGATTTCGGCGACCCCGAGGGGTTCGGTGTCGTGCGCGCTGGGCAGGGGCAGGGCGCTCGGCACCAATCCCTGAATGCGGGGTGCCGTTCGCAGCCACCGAAGAATCGTCATGGCGAGCGCAGTCCGAGTCCCGCGTACCCCATTCCGCCCAGCGCGGACGGCTCGAACCCGGTCTGGTCCCCGCCCTGCACCTGAAATTCGTGATCGAGGAGCGGGATCACTGCGGAAGCGCCGAGCTCGAAGAACAGCGCCGGCCCGGCATGGACTCGAAGTCGGGGACTGGCGGACGCAGCGAGCCACGGCTGAGCGCCGGGTTCGACGGGGGAAAGCCGAAACACGACACCATGGAGCGCCCCGAGCTGGAGTTCGGCGCACAGGCCGAGCTCGGCGACCCCGAACGGGGGCAGGGCGGCGCACGCGCCGGCGAGCGCCGTGGTGAGCCCGAAGGCGAATTCGCCGTCCTCCGTGCGCTGCTCGGGCAGGTACACCATGCCGAGCTCGGCACGCAGCAGCGCCGAGCCCGCTTCGGCCGCGACGGCGAAGCCCGGTGCCGCTCCCGGGACGAGACCGCCCGCCAGGACCGCCCGTGCGACGGCGCCTACCCGGAGAGAGCTGGTCTTGGGCTCGGGGCAGCTCGCGCACGGGGGCGCCTTCGGACAGACGGGGGCCGGGCACGCTGGAGCGGGAGGGAGCGGCGGCAAGACTTCGACCGGTCCGGGCGCGCCCGCCGGCGAGAGCGCCGCGTCGGGATCGATGGTGAGCGCGATCGCGAGCGTGGTCGCTTCGGCGAGCGCCCCGCAGTCGCTGCCGGTGGCGTCGATTTCGCGCTGCCCCTCCACGAGCCCCGCGGAGTCGCGCAGCTTGATGTCGGCGCGGAAGCGGTCCTCCTTTTGGGAAAGCGTCGCCTCGATCACCTTCTCGGCGGCGCTCGTGAAGGGGTTGCGTCCGAGTCGGGCGCTCACTCGGCGCTCGAACTCGTTGCCGCTCGGACACGAGCCGGCTCCTTCCGTGCGCACCACCGAGAGCTCGAACAGCGGAGGGGGCTCGGCCGCCGCGGGGACGCTGAGCGTCCCGAGCGCCAGGAGGGTCGCCCCCCGGCGGATCACGCGAGACGCGCGCTGAACTCGACCGGACCGAACCGTACGATCGAGCCGGTGGGAACCGGTGACCACACGCTCGGCGAAACGCGGTTCCCGTTCACGAGCGTGCCGTTGTTGCTGTTCTCGTCGCGGACGAAGAGCTGCCCGTTCTCGAGCTTGAGCGTGGCGTGCACGCCCGAAACGCGCGGTTCGTTGAGCACGATGCCGCACTGAGCGGCGTCGCGCCCCGCGCGGAGCTCCTGACCGGGCAACACGGTGAACACGCCCGCGGCGCCTTGCAGGATCGCGCTCGTCCCGCCGCCGGCCGGTGCGCCGTAGGGGTTCGGAGGAGCCGCATGGGGTGGCTGTGCGGAGACGCCGAGTCCCGCGGCCTGACCGGGCGCGCCGTACATGAACTCCGGATTCGGCGCTGCGGGCTGCGGCGGCGGAGCGTAGCCGCCGGGCGGCGGGGCGCCGTAGGCGGGCGGAGCGCCGTAGCCGGGCGGCCCTCCGTAGCCGGCCGCGATCGGATGGGGCGGGGGCGTTCCCCCGCGCTTCTTGCCGCCGCTGCGCAAGATGACGACGACCAGCAGAGCGAGCACGACCGCGCCGAAGGCGCTGCCGAGGATCAGCATCAGGTTCAGCGGCGGCGTCGTGCCCTTGAGCTGGATGATGCTGTCGCTCGTGACGCCGCTCGTGCGGCGCGCTCGGTTGTCGTAGAGCACGATGCGCACGACCGCCTGCTCGCCCGAGCCGTGCAGGATGCGATCCTTGTCGGGCGCTTCGACCTCGACGTAGCTGTCGCTCGCCTCGACGACGGCGCCCTTCATGCCCATCGCGATCAGCTGCTGCTGCGTGCGCTTGGCCTGCTCGATGTCGGTGCCCGCGAGCGCCGTCGGCAGCGGCTGCCCTGCCGGGAGGAAGTAGGCCTCCGCGCGGCTCTTGTCGCCGCCCCAGCAAAAGTCGCCGAACACGCGAAAGCGCCCGCCCGGGTGGACGGCGTCGCGCTTCGCCATCTCCTGCGAGTAGTCCTTGTTCACGTCGAGCGGCCAGGTCGTCGGGTCGATGCCGACCGGCACGTCCTTGAACGTGTTGTCGCCGAGCAGCGGCGTCTTCATGTTGTTGAAGAACAACTTGAAGCTCTGCGTGATGCTGGGCGCCACGCACGACGCGCGCCACTTCACGATGTTCATCTTCGAGAAGCGCTGGCGCACCGTGCTCACGATCGCCGGCGCCCGGCCGCCCTGACCTTCCTGAACGACCGTGAAGAACCCGCCGATCTCGGTGTTGGCCAGGTTCTGCATGAACTCGAGCGAGTTCTGCTTGAACTCGTCGAAGGTCTTCACCGGGAAGTAGACGCTGATCACCGGCACCGGCGATTTCGGCAGCGCCGTGTTCTCTTCCGGGAAGCGCCCGCCCGTCAGGTACTGCTGGAGCTGGAGCGCGCCGGGACCGGTCGTCGCCGGATCGGTGCCGCCGAACCCGCTCGAGAGCACGACCATCGCCTGGTGCAGCGGGACCTTCACGTCCTCGCCCACGTTGCCGAGCGAGCCGAAGCCGTCCGTCGCGGCGGTCTTGATGATCGTGAGCAGCGAGCGGTTGCGCCCGCTCGCGGGAAACGTCTCCGAGGACTGGCTGATGAACTGCGCGGCGCTCTTCTGCGCGCCGGCGAGCCACTTGGAGTCCTTCACGACCTGCCGGTCGTTGAAGAACATCACGTCGACGATGTCGTTCGGTCCGAGGCTCGCGACGAGCTGCTGCGCGACCTGGCGCGCGTCCTCGAAGCTCCGGCCCATGCGCTTGTCGGCGTCGATTAGGATCAGCCAGGCGGTGCCCACGCCCGGCAGCTGCTGGCTTTCCCCCCACTGCGAGTGGCTCACGTACTTGGCGAGGAACTCGGTGCCCTCGACCGAGACGGTGAAGATGGCGTTCTCGTTCGGGAAGGGGAAGGGCGTGTAGAGCGCGAAAGGTCGCTCGAGCGACTGGCTCATGCAGTCGAGCTGAGCGTTGCCGGTGAGCGAGGCGCAGCTCGCGGTCGCGTCGCTGATGCGCTTGCTCTGGGAAACTTCGACCACCGTGGTCAGCACGGGGTTGCCGTTCTGCTGCGCCGCGCGCGGGTCGATGCGCAGGATGCGAGCCTGCGGCGCCGCAGCGGCCGGCGCCGTCGCGGCGAGCGTGCCGGCGCAGCCCAGCGTGACGAGCGCGCGGCGGATCCAACGAGACAGGGCGGCGGATGTCATCACACGATCTTCACGATGGTGACGTAGCCGCCGAAGCGGACGACGTCGCCGTCTTTGAGCTCGTGCTTCTTGCCCCGCTCGAGCATCAGTTCTCCGACGAATGTCCCGTTGGTGCTGCCGACGTCTTCGATCTTGACGCGCCCGGGTCGCGCGGACGCGAGCAGCACCGCGTGCCGTGACGACGTGGTGCCGTGCTCGAGCTCGATCGCGAGGCCCGGCGCGGCGCCCTTGCGCCCGACCAGGTTCTGGCCCTGATGAATCGGGTAGAACGTGCCGAGCTCGTTGCCCTCGTAGCTCACGAGAAATCCCGCCAGCGCGCGCGGAGCGTTCGCGTCCACGTGCTCCGGGTCGCGAGGGCCGTGCGGGCTCGGTTCGGGCGCGGGCGGCGGCGGAGCCGACGGGTGAGGACTCGGCTGAGCCGCCCTCGGACCCCCGTGCGCGGCTTCGAAGTCGTCCGCCGTGGGCGGCGGCGCAGTCGCGACGAGCGCGGGATCAGCGGCGGGGCGCCAGCCGGGCTGCGCGTGCGGCGCGCCGGGCGGCGTCGGGGGCGGAGCTTGCGGTGCTGCTTGACCCGAAGGACCCACCGTCGCGCCGAAGGGATTCAAGCCCTCGGGCGAGCCGACGCGGTGATGCTGCGGAGCAGGACCGAAGCCGCCTGGTTGCTGTGGCTGTTCCCAGCCGGGTTGGGCCGGCGGCTGTCCCCACGGTTGTG
>DASXWF010001072.1:0-1973 GCA_036503835.1 Polyangiaceae bacterium
CGAGGGCGGCGAGGGCGGCGAGGGCGGTGAGGCAGGTGCCGCGGGGGGCGACACCTCGACCGGCGGTGAAGGCGGCGCCTCGGCTTCGTCGGGAGCGTCCGGTAGTGGCGGCGACGCCGGAACGGGTGGCCCGGTGGGCGAATCCGGGCAGGCGGGCGCCGCCGGCGGTGCTTGCGCCGCGCCGCGCATCGCGTGCGGCGGAGACTGCGTCGATCTCGCGCACGATCCCGAGCATTGCGGCACCTGCGGCAACGCTTGCTCGGCGGAGCTGGTCTGCTCCCGCGGTGAGTGCTCCGACATCTGTTTGGACGCGACACGCTGCGATCAGGTTTGCGCGGACCTCGCGTCCGATCCCGAGCACTGCGGAAACTGCGAGACGGCGTGTGACGCCGATCAGGCCTGTGTCGACGGCGAATGCGCGGAAACGCAGGAAGTCGTGCCCCGCTGTGAAACGACGTTGCCGTTGCCGCTCGACACCGCCTACGGGTTCCCGACGGACGCGCCGCCGGTGTGCCTGCTGCTGAACGACGGCTCCGGCAAGATGTTCGTCAACTTGCCGACCTGCGGCGACGGTACCTGGGCGGCCTGCGACTTCGCGAGCTCCGTCAACCTGAGCGCGTTCGACGTCGAGAACGGCCGTGCCGGCGTGTTGGAGATCGAGTTCTGCCTCGATGCCCCGATGTCGGGCGAGCTCAACCTCTGGTACGGCGCCTTCCCGGCGCGCAAGCGCCTGTCGCTGATTCGCGCGAACGAGACCCTGCGCGACGGCTGCCACACCGTGCGTCGAGCTCCGGAGGAAGCGCTGTGCCACTACGACCTTTGGCCGGGGGATTGCGGCTCGTTCGCCGGCTGCTGTCAGGTGGCTTTCCAGGCTGCCAAGCTCACGCTAATCGCGGAGCGCTGCCAGACTCCGTTCGGCAGCGCTGCCGGCGCCACGCTGAAATCGGTGCGCTTCCTCCCGAAAGACTGCGTTTGCGCCAGCGAGGCTCAGTGCGAGAAGGCGCCGGGACGTCCCCGCTGCGACGTCAGCTTCACTTCCGTGCTCTGCGACGACTACGACACGGACATCTGCGGGGTTTGCGCGCCTCCCGCCGCCACCTGCCCCGGCCAGGGCGAGCCTTGCAGCATGAAGTGGTCGGAGCGCGAGTGTCCCGGCACGATCACCTGTAACGGCGCGGCGTCTTCGTGCGAGGTCGATGACGCCGAATGTCTTTCGGATCGAACGTAGCCGCATGATACGCCGCTCCCGCCTCCTGCTCCTCGCACCGGCGCTCGCCTGCGCAGCGCCCGTTCCCGCGCCGAGCGCTCTGAGCGGCCCGAGCGCCCCGAGCGCGCCCTCCGCCGCGGTGCCTGCAGCGGCTGCGGGTGAGGCGACGGCCGTCTGCGTAGCCAATCAAGCTGGACGGCCGGTGCCGGCGATCGAGTCCGACACGAGAGAAGCGTGCGACGCGTTCGCGGCGCGACAGCACAAGGCGCGCTTCATGACGAGTCGAGTCAGGCGCGGCGTAGGCGCAGCTCCGGTATCCAGCGCCTGGCCCGAGCTCGCGAGTGCGTGGGCTCCGGCGAGCCGCGTGCCGGGCGCCCGCATTCTCTACTACGAGGGGCACGGCCACAGCCGCGCGTCCTGCGGCTCCGGGATTCAGTCGCTCTGCCTGGTGTCTCCGCTCGGCGAGCATCCCTTTCCTTGGCACGAGCTCGCGGAGCTCCTTCACGGACCTGGTGACGGCGAGGGCTGGGGCGTCCTCCTGCTCAACACCTGCGACAGCGGGTTTGCGGACGTGAGATCGATGCCCGGGCCCTTCTCGCTCGTGAGCGCCGGGCTCGGCCTCGTCCACGCCGGGAGCGCCGCACCGCTCGCTGCGCTCAGCGGCCCGCAGCTCCGGTGGTTCTCGCACCTGCTCGCTCAGGCGCTCGCCGACCCGACCACGGACACGAATTGCGACGCCGTGCTGACCGACCGTGAGCTGCAGGAG
>DASXWF010001073.1:0-2512 GCA_036503835.1 Polyangiaceae bacterium
CGCCCGTGATGCACCCGCCGATGTTCTCGGTGGTGGCGGTGCCACCGGACGAAGTCGCGTCGGCGCCCGCCTGGGCGAAGCTGAACCCGGTGCTGGAAGCCGACGTGACGAAGCCCACACCGTTGAAGCTCGTGTCCGCCACGCCTGCGACCGTAATCCTCGCGCCGGAGCGAAGCCTCGGATTCGTAGTAGTGCTGAACGTGGCCGTCCCACCGCTCCGCAACGCACTCGAGATGTTGAACGTGCTCGTTCCGTTCGTGCGGTACGCGATCACCGGCGACAGGTAACCCGTGGGCTGATTGTTCTCGTAATCGTTGTACCCGGCGTGATCCCCGGCGCTCGGACGAAACACCTGTTCGTACGAGGTCCCCACGGTATTGATCCAGAGCTGCCCCGTGCTCGGCTGAAAGCTCAGCGTGTACGGGTTCCTGAAGCCGCGTGCCCAGATGCGATCGTCGTTGGAGCCGGCACCGTCCGAGAAGGGGTTGTCCGTGGGCAGAGAACCGTCGCGGTTCACACGGCCGATTTTGGCGGCGAGCGAGGTCAGGTCGGCGTCCACGCCCGTGCCGTTCCCGAGGTCTCCGATACCCCAGTACAGCTTGCCGTCGGGCCCGAATCCGAGCGCGCCGCCGTCGTGATTCTGACCCGCCGTCGGCAGATCGGAGACGATCACGGTGCGGTCCGTGCCGACGTCGCCGTTCGCGGTGTAGCGGACGATCTGCTGCGTGCTCGCCGAAATCGTGACGAAAAAGTACACGTAGCCGTTGCGTGAAAAATCCGGGTCGAAGGCGACGCCGAGGAGACCACATTCGCTGGCGGTGTAGACGGGGTTCAGGGTCGCGAAAGCCGTCGCGAGCAGGACGCCGTTCTTCACGATCAGGACTTGACCGCCTTTCCGCGTGAGGAAGAGCCGCTGCGACGCGTCGGGCGCCCAAGCCATGGATGTGATCTCGGCGGCGGCGAAAACGTAGTTCGACTCCTCGAAGTTCCCGTCGAGCACCGCCGCGCGCCCGCGCGAGGTCGCGAGCAGGATGCCCAGCGCAAGCACCACCCAACCGAACTTCCGTCCGAACATGAGCGGCAGTGTACCAGCCGTCGCTCGACCTTACCGCGCCGCGCTCGGCCTACGTGGCCAGCGAAGCGCTTTTCCGTGATAGCCCGGGCGCGTGAACCTCAAGACAGGCCGGTTGCGTCGCTCGCACGGCCCTTTCCGTTCTGTCCGCTCTGGTGGCCCTACGTCAACCCGGGGTCGTCGCTGCTGCTAGGCGCTTCGGGCTCACCGGCGCTCGCGTCACTGGCGGAGGAACTGCGACTGGCTGTTGACTTGAGGTCCGGCGCCGCTGCCGAAGAAGACGTGGACGGCTCCCGCGTCGTTGAGCCCGTCCAGGTTCTCGTGCTGGCCGGCCACGAGTAGCTCGTGGAAGCCGTCGCTGTTGAAGTCGCCGCTCGCAAGGTTCGTACCGAACAGGTCGGTCGCTTCGGCCTCCGCGTCGCTCGTCATGTTTTGGTGGATGAGGTCGGGCAGCACCGGCTGCGTCGCGAGCCCGGAGGAATGCCCGTACAGGATGGTGACCGTGCCGGCGCGATCGAAGCCGTTGATCACTTCGCCGGTTGCAGAGATGGCCAAGTCGTCCTGTGTTCCTCCGTCGAAGTTGCCGGCAACGAGGGTCATCCCAAACCTGTCGGTCGACGAACTCACTCCCGGAACGCCCGGTGTCGATTGGGTGAAAACCTGCGCGCCGGTGAGCGAGAGCCCCGACGCGGTGCCGTACAACACATGGAACGCGCCTTCGTTTCCCAGGTACGACCCGATCGCGAGATCGTCGAGATCGTTGCCGTCGAAGTCGCCGGCAGCGAGGGAGCGCGAGAACAGGCCGTTCGTTCCAACGGGGAACCCCAGCGCTTTCTGGGTGAGGAGCTGCTCACCGTTCGAGCTCAGGCCCGCTACCGAGCCCCGCAGGATCAGCACCGAACCGGAGTTGTGCACCCCGTCGACGGCGTCCCCGAGAGTCCCGACGGCCAGCTCGGCGAAACCGTCCCCGTCGAAGTCGCCGCTCTCCAGGCTGTACGCGAAGTTCTCGAATTCGTCTGCGGTGCCGTCAATCAAGGTCGAGTTCAGGTGAAAGACCTGATCGGCGTCCGAGGTGATCCCCGACGCCGAGCCGTACAGCACGTTGACGAGCCCCGCGCTTTCGATGGTCCCGACGTCCTCGGAGGGTACGCCGATCGCGATGTCGTCGTACCCGTCGCCGTCGAAGTCCGCCGCGGTGAGCGTGCCGCCGAAAAAATCGGCAGCTTCGGCGACATCGTTGACGGCCGGCGAATCCTGGTCCCACGCTTCCGATACGCTGGGGTCGATTCCGCCGGAGCCGCCGTAGGCGATGATCACGGCACCGCCGACGAGTGCACCCGGCGCTCCGATGGCTACGTCGTCGCAACCGTCGTCGTCGAAATCTCCCGCCGCCAAAGCGCGGCCGAACAGCTCCCCCCCCGCGGCTGTCCCGAACGAGCC
>DASXWF010001074.1:0-1661 GCA_036503835.1 Polyangiaceae bacterium
AGGCGTAGCTCGCGCTCTCGAAGCGAGCCACGAGTCCGGTCGTTGCCGCGAGCTCCTCGAAGGTGACCTTCCCCGCTTCGTCGCTCACCTTCTCTTCCGTGCCCAACCGCACGGTGACGCCGGGAACGGGCGCGCCCGGCGGCTCGAGCACGGTGAACGTCGCGCGCGCAGGCGTCCCCGGAGTGCCGCCGCTGCCGCCACTCGTGCCGCCCGTCGACTGACCGGCTTCACCGCTCTCGCCCGCGGGGCCGCCCGTCGCGCCGCTCGCTCCGCCCCGTCCACTCCGCCCGCCGTTGCCTTGACCGGCTTCACCGCTCGAGGCGCCACCTTCACCCGCTTCCAGCTCGGGAGCGCGACCGCTGCTGCCTCCGTTGCCGCTTCCGCTTCGTCCGGCACCCGCGCTCCCGCTCTGTCCCGCATTGCCAGCGCCGGCTCCCCGTGACGCCGGGTCAGCGTCATCCCCGCAGCCGCCCGCGGCGAAGCTCGCAGTTGAAAAAATGTACAAGACGACCCCGCGAAGAGCACCCTGCGAACGCCACGTCGACATGACTTTCACCGCTATTCCGGTGAGCGCGAGAGGCGAAGGCCCTATTAGGGTATACTGACGAGTGGCTCGCGGCCGCCACCATGCACTCGCTCCGGCTCCGCCCTGCGCGCGTGGATGACGCCGAGCAACTGCTCGAAGTGCTCGCGCTGCCGAACGACGGTTACGGGCCCACGCCGCGGGCGGGTCTCGCTCACCTCGTGGGTCGGCTGTTGCGGGAACGAGCGCTCACCTCACCGTTGCTCGAGGAGCGCGCCACGGAGTCGGACGCGCCCCACGCAAGACTCCAGGGAGTGGCGCTCACGGCCTTCGTCGATCTGGCCGAGGCGCGCGCGCTCCTCACGTCGCCTCCCGAGCGCTTCGTGGACGCGCTCTTCGAACGCGAGCAAGCGGGGGAAAGCGTGTTCTTGCGTCCGAGCCGGCTACCGGCGCTGAATCGCGGCGAAGGGCTCGGCCTCGTATTCCTGGGCTACCGGCTGGCTCCTCCGCCCGAAGGCGAGACAGCCGATCGGCAGATCTTCGCCATGTTCGAGAGCTTCCGGCTCTTCTACGCGGGCTGCCACTGTCCGCTGGCGCTCCATCCGGCGCCGTCGAGCCCGCGGGCCGAACAATCCATGCTCGGCCTTCGCTTCCGGCCCGTCGGGGACGGTCGGAACCTCTGGCAGCTCCGCGAAGAAGATCTCGCCGACGCGCCGTTCAATCCGTTCATCGTGATCCGGCGCGCGCCGGCGCCGCGCCTGGGGTTCACCGCGGGGGAGCAGGAGCTCTTGTTCTGCGCGCTGCTCGGCTTCTCCGACGCCGAAGTCGCCGAGCACCTCGGGCTCTCCGTCGAGACCGTGCGCAAGCGCTGGCGCAGCGCGTTCGACCGCGCGACCGCGCACGACGAGCTCAAGATCCTTCCCTACTACGAGGGCACCACGCGCGGCCCCGAGAAGCGCGGAGCACTCCTCGAATACCTCGACGCGCACCTCGAGGAATTGCGCCCCTATGCAGACTGAGCCGCTTTGGGCTCCTGCACGCACTATCGTACGCTGAGCGGAGCGGAGCCCCCCATGCGTCAACTTCGAATCGTGGTGCGAAAGGCTGGTGGCGCGATGCCGATCGTGATCGCGGCTAG
>DASXWF010001075.1:0-6713 GCA_036503835.1 Polyangiaceae bacterium
GAAACGGCTACCTTTCTAACCCGTTTGGGCCGCTGAAACGTCGCCGCGTACCTCGAGGAATTAAGCACCGTGAAGTCACGCTTCAACGACGGGCGGAGTGTCACCCGACCGCGCGGCGAGAATCTTCGTGTGGCAGTGATCGGCAGCGCGGGAGAACCCGTGGCGGCGCGAGTGCGCGAAGGAATCTTCTGGTACGTTCCGGGCATGGCACCCGGACGGTCCTCGAACTTCGCTCTTTTCGGCGTTTCTGGTTTCGCCTTGGGTCTGACGTTTGCGCTCGCCGGTTGCTCCGTGGAGGAACAGGAGCCGGACAATACGGGTGCGACCTCGGGCTCCGGCGGTCAGAGCGGAGCCGGCGGTAGCACCACGGCGGGGCAATCCCCAACCGGTGGCCAGAACGCCACGGGCGGCCAGTCTGGGAGCGCCGGACAAAACCCCACCGGCGGGCGGTCTGGGAGCGGCGGTCAGAACCCCACGGGTGGCCAGGCCGGGAGCGCTGGTCAGAATCCCACGGGCGGCCAGGCCGGGAGCGGCGGTCAGAATCCCACCGGCGGAAGCGGCGGCACGACGGGACCGACCGGGGGAACCTCGTCCGGCGGCACGAGCGCAGGGACGTCACCGGGCGGAGCCGGGCAGAACGGCGGCGCCGGTGCAGGCGGGGCCGGCGGGGGAGCGTCGGGCTCGGGCGGCGCAGGCAGCGGCGAGTGCACGCGAGCGCTCCTCGACGGCTTGCTGGACGATTACTTCGCGGCCCTCAGCGCGGGCGATCCTTCGACCCTGCCGCTCGCGGCCAACGTGAAGTTCACCGAAAATGCCGAAGTCACCGAGATTGGCACGACCGACTTCTGGAACGACGCTGGAGACACCAAGTATTCGCAGCGCGCTCTCGATACGGAAGCGTGCAGCGTCGCCGCGCAAGCGGTGATCCCGGAAGGTGGGACGGATCTTCCCGTCGGCGTGCGCATCAAGGTCGAAAATGGGGAGATGACGGAGATCGAAACCATCGTGGTGCGTCCGGGAGACTACACGGCATCCTTTGCGGTGGCTTCGAACCCGGGCGCGATCATTTCCGGAGCGGACGCCATCGGCTGGCACGATGAAGTTCCGGAAGCGGACCGCGCCACGCGGGAGAAGCTGAGCAGCTGGGTCGACAAGTACTTTCGTGCCTTCCCCTCCGGCGTCTGCAACGTCACGTCGGCATGCCGGCGTCTCGAGAATGGAGGCGGCAACTTCTCCTGCGGTACCGGAGCCTCCTGCACTGCGAATACGCCCGCGACGGGAGGCCCCTTCGAGCCGCGCGTCATCGTCGTCGACGAGCTGCGCGGCATCGCCGCCGGTTTCACCATCTTCGACTACATGACGGACGGACATCTCGACATGCACATGGTCAAGATGTCCGGCGGTCAGGTCCATGCGGTGCACGCGATCCTGCGCGATACCAACGGCGAATCGGGCTGGGACTGACGCTCAATACGGATTGTCACTCCCAGGATTCCGGCGACTGCGCGAAGTGGCCTTGGGGCGGGATGCCGGAGCGACTCGCTTGGATCGGGACGCTGCCGGGGAGCGCGTGGCGAGGGTGGGCTCGCCTTTGTCAGAAACCGCGTCGCTGACCGCGGACGCCGGCGACGGCTGTTCGGCGGGCTCGTCAGGCGCGGAGACCGTTCGAGCCGGCTCGCTCCCCGCATCGCTGCGCGGAGCGAGCGTCACTGCACGAGGCACGTCGTGGACCGCGCGTTCTCTCGACAGCGTGGCTGCGGTCGCGGCGAGAGCGGAGGAGGTTGCGAGTGCGCACGCGAGGGTCAGGAGCACTCGGGCGCGACGCCGGCCTGGCTTCGGGGGCTTTGCCGCGGTCGCGGCGTCGAGCGCGATGCTGTCCCACTCCGCGTCGATGAGCGACGTTCGCTGCGCAATGGAGACGATGGGGCGCCGGTCGAGGGAGCGCGCGGGCGCACGCGGGACCGAGTGGTTCGAACGGGCGGAATGGCGCTGGGCTGGTTGGGGCATGGCTTCCTTCGGTGCCGCGAGCGACGGTCAGGAACGACGACGTGCGGTCGTCTTTGCCTTCCCCGGGGTGGTGGTCTTCGCCTTCGTGGGCGTTTTGGCCTTGGTGCGCTTGGGGGTCACTTTCGGAGCCTTCGCGTTCTTGGGATCCTTCGAGTTCTTGAGCTCACCCGCTTCCGCGCTCGGGTCGGAAGCTGTCTGGGGCCTCGGCTCGGCTTCGGCCGGGGACTGCGCCGGTGTCGAAGGTGCGCTCGTGACGACACCGCCCGCTCCCGGCTGAGCGCGCGCGACGGAGCCCTCCGAGCGCATCCCGAACGCCGTGCCCGCGAGCGCCATCAGCACTCCTGCCGCAGTGACGAGCTTCAGGAAGGAGCCGCGGCCCCGAGTCCGGGTTCGCGCCGGCGGAGGAGACGGCGGGAGAGACGGCGGCGTGAACTCCAACTCGTCGTCCTCGGTGATCACATCGGCATCCGGGATCGTGTCGAACTCTCGCGCTGGGGGTGCGGGCGGCGTTCGCTCCGCAGGTTGAGACGGTGGGCGCTTCGAGGGACCGAGCGGTGGCGGCACGATGCGCAGCGACGGTGCGGTGCGCATCGGCGCGGGCGGCGGCGCCGTTCGAGCGGCGGGCGCGGACGGAACGGGCGGCGGCTGGCGCGCGCTCAGGGGGTGGTTCGACGGGGACGGTCGCGGAACGCGCGGCGGCGGAGAGCTCGGCGGAGCAGGTAGGGTCGACGGCAGCGGGGGCCGCGTCCAAACAGCGGTGGGCGTGCGGGGCGAGACTTGCTTCTTGGGGTTTTGAGAGTCGAGTTTCATGGGTGCCTCGCTCACCCTGATTGCAGTTCCGGTGCCGACTCTCGGGCCCTGAAATCATTGATGTTTTTGGCTCGGCGCGCCGGCGTGCTGCTGCCCCCGAGGCGCAGATCTGATGCCTCCAGCCATCACCCCGCCTGGGGACCCCGCCGTGGTTGGCGCTACGCCCTACTCCTCGTCGCGCTTGAGGCCGTAGCGCTGGAGGAGGCGATGTAGGTACATGCGATCGAGCTTTGCCTTGCGAGACGCCCGGCTCACGTTGCCGCCGGCCCACGCCATGAGCTGCTCGAGGTAAGCGCGCTCGAAGCCGGCGATGAGCGCTTCTTTGGCGGTCTTGAACGGAGCTTCGATGCTCACCTCGCCGTGGAGCTCGCCGGCTGCCTCGGGCACGGTGGGCGCTCGAAGCGCGTGGGACGGACTGGTCGCGTCCTGGAGCACCACGGCGCGCTCGACGTAGTTGCGGAGCTCGCGCACGTTCCCCGGCCACTCGTGCTGCGCGAGCTCGGCGAGGATCTGCGGCGTGAACAGGCGCGCGCCGTCGGGGGCGCCCATGCGCTCGAGCAGCGCGCGCACCAGATCGGGGATGTCGTCCGCGCGTTCGCGGAGCGGCGGCAGGCGCACGGTGAACACCGACAGGCGGAAGTATAGATCCTCGCGGAAGCGCCCGCGGTTCACCTCGCGCTCCAGGTTCCGATTGGTGGCCGCGATGACGCGGACGTTCACCTTGCGGGCCTCATTTTCCCCCGCGCGCCGGACTTCGCGATTCTCGAGCACGCGCAAGAGCTTCGGCTGCATTTCGAGCGGCATTTCGCCGATTTCATCGAGGAAAATCGTGCCGTGGTCCGCGGCCTCGAACGCGCCGATGCGCGCGCGATCGGCGCCCGTGAACGCGCCGCGGGCGTGGCCGAAGAGCTCGCTCTCGACCAGGTTCGGGGAAATGGCGCCGCAATCCACGGTCAAGAAAGGCTTGCCGCGGCGCGGGCTCCGCCGCGCGATCTCGCTCGCCACGAGCTCCTTGCCGGTACCGCTCTCGCCGTGCACGAGCACCGTCGCGTCGCTCGCCGCGACGCGCTCGAGCATGCTGAAGACCTGGCGCATGGCGAGCGTTCGGCCGTGAAGATCGCCGAAGCTCGTCTGCGGAGGCACGCGCGTCACCTTCTCGGGGCTGAGCTGCGTGACGCGCACGACCGAATCACCGATGGCGATCTCGCATTCGCCCGGCGGCAGGATCGCCTCGCGTACGCGCACGCCGAGCAGCAGCGTGCCGTTCAAAGACTCCGTGTCCGTGATGGTCCATTGCCCGCGCTCGAGCGTGAGCATGCAGTGAAACCTCGAAACGAGCCGGTCCGTGACGATGAGCTCGTTGCTGGGGTGCGAACCCACGCGGACTCGCTCGCCTTCGAGCTCGACCGTGCGATTGCCCGCCTTCCCGCCCTCGCGCAGGACCGTGAGCAGGAGCCGCGGGATCGCGACCATGGTCCCGCCGAGCGCGGGACTCGCCCCGGTGAGCGTCGAGCCGTCCTCGTCCGTGCTGGCACCCGGGAGCGCGGGAACGTTCCTCATCGGCCTCTATCGGGAGTATCCCTCCGAGCGTACACTTCTGCCTCGAGTATTTTTCCCCGCACACGCTGAGCGCGGATGATGGCAAAACCAAGGCGAGACGGGCGCCCGGGGGCATGACGGCAACGAGCTATCCAGCGTGTGAGGTCCTGTTCGAGCTCTTCTCCGCCCCGCGCGGCAAGGTACTGCTCGGCCGCGTGACCACGGGACGCGAGTCCGGACGCGTGGTGCGCCTGCGACTGCTCGGGGACACCCTGCCGTTGCCGCTGACCGACATCGTCGCCACCGCGAGCACACTCACCCACCCGAAGGTCGTCAAACTCCTCGGCATCGTGTTCGACGGCGGCCAGTACTACCTCGCGAGCGAGCACCTGCCCGGTGTGTCGCTCTTCGAGCTCATCGCCCGCGCGCGCTCTCGCCAGCAGGGTTTCGAGCTCGCGGCGGCGGTGCACGTCACCCTCACCGCTCTCCGCCTCGTCGAGCAAGCGGCCGGGCTACTCGGCGCCGCAGGCCTCGAGCGGAAGCGTCTTCTCTACACCGACTCGATCTGGATCGCCGAGTTCGGCGAAACGCTGCTGGCCGAGCCGGGCCTCGGCGCGCACCTCGGCCGCGGCGATCCAGAATGCGGCGACCAGGCCGTTCAGGGCGACACCCTCACCGCGGCGGTCGAACTCTACCACCTCGCGACCGGCAAGCTCCTCACCGGCGATCTCGCTGCGGCGGTCAGAGAGGCGCTCCCGGACTCGCTCGCCCACACGCTCACGGAAGTCTTCCGATGGAGCGACACCGAGGCCTCCGACACCGTCTCGAGCTTCGCTCGCGCGCTCGGCCGCTTGCCGCCCGAACTTCACAGCGACGAACCCGGCGTCGCTCGAGCGCTGCTCCGACTCGCCGGCGACGTGCTGAGCGAACGCGAACACAAGCTCGCCGAGTATCGCCCCGACCTGGGCCTCACCATCGACGGCCCCACCCGCGTCTACTCCCTGATCGACCAGCAGATCGCCCCTGACGAGCCCACCGTCGTGTCCCCGCGGCGCCTCCAGCCCGCTCGCCCCGCCCCAACCTCGCGCGCCGTCTTCGGCAAGCAGCTCGTCCAGGCGATGGCCACGGTCGCGCGCAAACCGCGCCTCGAACCGGAGCAAGCCGACGCGGAGCGGCTGGTCGCGGCCCCGAGCGCGCGCGCCCGTCGACCGAAGTCGAGCAAGGGGTGGCGCGCCGTGCTCGTGCTCGCGGTGTTTGCGCTCGGAGCGCTCGGATACGCCTCGCGCACTTACCCTGGGCTGCTCCGCGAGCTCGCCGCGAGGCTCGAGCGCTGGAGCAACGCCGTCCGCTGACGGCTCCGGACACTCGGAAGTGCGACAAATTGGCCGGCCGGGGCGCTCGGCCTCGGCCGCCTTTTCTTCAGGCGCCTGCGTCGTTCGTGTCGCGCGGCCTTCGCGGATGCCGCTTGAAGTGGCGCGACACCATCACTCCAACGAGCGCCGAGAGCACCATCGCGCCGTTCGTGAGCGTGAACACCCAATTCTTCAGCAGCGCGCTGTAGATCGTGAAACCGAGCGAGGCCGCAGTTTGACCGGTGTAGAGCCATGGAGATAGACCGCGGCTCGAACCCTCGCGCCATTGCTTGATGATCTGCGCGACGATCGTGAAGAGGAGCACAATCGAGCTGCACCATCCAATGAGCTCGGGCATTGCTCGCTTGGGTTGCAATCCGTGTACCGTAGGGGTTCCGCGTGGTGCCGGTGGTCTCAGCGCGCTAGAAAGGCGGCGCTGGACCCGCTACGATGGCCCACATGGCGGGTGATTTCGAAACCCTGAAGGTCAGCGAGGCGCGGCTCTGGCGGCTCATCGAGGAGCGCACCAAGGCGGGGGCCGACGTGGAGGCTATCGATCGCCGGATTTGGGATCTATTCGGCGAAGAGTGGGCGGTGATGTTCACGGATCTCGTCGGGTTTTCGCGCCAGGTCGAGCGCTTCGGGATCCTTCACTTTCTCCAGGTCATTCACGAGCATTTGAAGCTCGTGCTCCCAATCCTCGACACGCACGACGGTTTGCTCTTGAAGCAAGAGGGCGACAGTTTGCTGGTGCTGTTCCGCCGGCCAGAGCGTGCGGTGGCGTGCGCGCTCCAGATGCAACGCGCCTGCACGCTCTACAACGAACGGCGGACGCCGGAAGAGCAGATCGGCCTGTGCGTGGGCATCGGCTTCGGTCGCGTGCTCCGCATCGGCGACGTCGATGTGTGGGGCAAGGAAGTGAACAGCGCGAGCAAGCTCGGCGAAGACCGCGCACAGGCACGCGAAGTTCTGGTGACCGAGGCGGTCAAGGCAGCCGTCGGCGAG
>DASXWF010001076.1:0-5409 GCA_036503835.1 Polyangiaceae bacterium
GTGGCGGGGTTCCCTGCTCCACGTCGTCGTCTGCTCCGATCGCGCGAGCGCCGCGACCGTCACCGGATACCACCTGTCCTCCCCACCGCCGTAGTGGTTTGCCCCGCGCCGCGAGGCGCGTCTCGAGGCGCGTCTCAAGACGGGACGAGGCTCGACTTTTCACCGTGAAGTGGGCAACATGAGCACCTCGGGCAGCGGCGGCCAGGAAGCAGCTGTTCGCGGGCGCGAGGGGCCATGGCGATACTCAAAAAGCTTCAGCGGATCCTCCTGGTCGACGACCATCCGATCATTCGCGAGGGCCTGACGGGACTTTTGCAGCAAGTGCCGGAGTTCGCCATCTGCGGCGAGGCTTCCGGCGTCGCCGAAGGCCTGGAAAAGCTGAGGGAGCTGCGGCCCGACGCGATGATCGTCGACATCTCGCTCGGCCGGGAATCGGGGCTCGATCTCATCGCCCGCGCGCGCAAGGAAGCGCCCCGGGTCGCCATTCTGGCGCTCTCCATGCTGGACGAGATGACCTACGCGGAGCGCGCCTTGCGGCACGGCGCCAACGGCTACGTGATGAAACACGAGGCCACCGAGCAGCTCGTCGCGGCGCTGCAGCGCGTGCTCGCCGGCAAGGTGAGCGTCAGCGCGTCCGTCTCCGATCGCTTGCTGGCGACGCTCGGCAGACCCGGCGAAGAAGCGCGCTATTCGGTGGACCGCCTGACCGACCGCGAGATCGAGATCTTTCGGCTCGTGGGCATGGGCGTCGGCTCCGCGGAAATCGCGCGCAAGCTCGGCATCAGCCAAAAAACCATCGAGACGCACCGCGTGCGCATCAAGGCCAAGCTCGGCCTCGAGAGCGCTTCCGAGCTCGTGATTCAGGCCTCGAGCTTCGTGCGGGACGGCCAACTGAAGGCCTGATCTCAGCCGGTTTCGGCGAGCGGCCCGTTCGGCCACGTGCAGCGGACTCGCAGGCCGCCGCCGTCGAGCGATCCGATCTCCAGCGAGCCTCCGAGCTTGCGCGCCCGCAGCCGCATGCTTTCGAGACCGAGTCCCGGCCGGGCTTGGGCTTGGGCCTGCAGGCCGGCGCCGTCGTCCTCGATGGACAGGAACGTGTGGCTCTCGCGGCGCGCCAGGCGGACGTCGATGTGGCGGGCGCGGCCGTGGCGTACGGCGTTCCGCATCGCTTCCTGCGCGATCAAGCACAGCTCGACGACGGTTTCTTCCGGCTGGGCTCGGGAGGCGTCGTCGATCTCGAGCGAGCACTCGACCGCGCCGCTCGCTTCCATCCCGTCGCACACGCTCTTCAGCGCGCCCGTGACGCCGAGCTTGCCGAGGTGAAGCGGCGAGAGCCCGCGCGCGATGTTGTGCACGCGAGCCATGGCCTCGTCCAGGAGCTGAGCGAGCCGCGCGAGATCTCCTTGCAGCGCCGGCGGCGCCCGCTCGAGCAGATTGTTCGCCATCAGGGCGGCGCCCACCAGCACCTGACTCACTCCGTCGTGAAGATCGTGGGCGATGCGCAGCTGCAGCGCGCTCGCCGCGTCGATCTCGTCACCAGCAGGCTCGGAAGACACCGCCGCTTCGCGATGCACCATCGCAGTCCCTCTTCGGAGTGTACCGAATCCGAGTCTAGACGATACACTCACCGGTGAGGGGAGGCAACACGCCGTCGTTCTTGCGCTCGCTTCGAGCGCGCGTGTTGCATTAATGGACGTCGACGTCGACGGGCGGCTGCGAGTGTCGCAGCGTGTCCCACACCAGCTCCACCTCCTGTTCGACGCCGTCGCGAACGAAGCGCACGGTCGCGCCGCCCTCGCGCTTGCCGCGCGCCTGGAGGAAGGACACGAGATCCGGGGTGGGGTGGCCGTTCACCGCCAGCACGACGTCGCCGCGCCGCAGGCGAGCGCGATCCGCCGGCGAGCCGCGGATGCTACCCAGGTACGCCAACCCCCCGTAAATTTTGGCGATCGCAAAAAAATCCGAGTTCTTGAGGAACGCCCCGCGCGGATCGGAAGGAGGGTCGTCGTCTCTCGTCATGACACACTGTCAGTATGACCATTCGGCCGGGTGACGCAAAACGCGGCATGGACGTCAGCTCCCGGCCGCCGCCGGAGAAGCCAGCCGGAGCAGCGCTTGCGTGACGGCGCCGTCCGAAGCGTGCTCGCGTGAAAGCGCGGAAACCACGGCATCGAAGTCGGCGCGCTCGTTTCTCAGATTGAGAAACAGCGGCCGGAACTCCCGCTCGAGCAGCTTCTCCTCGGAGGGTGGATCGAGCCGCTCGGTGCGCGGCTTCGGCATCAAGCCGACGAACTTCGGCTGGCGCTGGAGGTCGCCGCTGACGGTCCAGAGCGTGCACGGCAAGCAGACATCCGAGCCGTTGAAGGCACGGCGCGCCGTCAACAGGTGAAACGCCGCGGACTCGAGCTCCCGCGCGAGCGCGTCGGGCTCCGCCTCCGCGCACGATGCGACCAGCCGCTCGCGCAGCGCGTAGCTCGTGCGCACGAGCTGCCATAGGCGAAAGCGCCCTCCGCCGGCGTCGGCGAGAATCACGGTGCGTCCGGGCGACAGGCGCTGGAGGTTCGCGGCGTGCAGGCGCGCCCATTCGATGAGCTCCTGCCGCCCGAGGTCCGCGCTCTCGAACAGCGCGCTCGCGGCGGAATGGAAGCGCCAGCCTTCGCCCGCGGCCCACCAATCTCCGCAGGGAGTGAGCACGGGGGTGCGCTTGAGCTGCGCCACCTCGTGCAGCAGCATCCGGCCGTCGACGGGGGGCCAAATGAAGCCCCCCGGCATGAGCGGATCCGGAACGAAGACGCGCTCGGCAGCCGCTGCTCCGGTGCTCGCCGGGGCGGTGCTCGGCGCCGCGGGTGCGTGCTCGGGAACGAGCGCGTCGAACTCCGGGAGGGGTGGGGGCGCAGCAGGCACCGCCGGGACCTCGCCGTTCAGGTCGCTTTCCTCGAGGGGACGCACCGACAGCGGCTCCAGCTGCCGCAGCAGGGCGGCCGGCGTATCGGCTTCCGGTCCGCCCTCGCGCAGGCGGCGCGTCGCCGCCAGCGAACGCACGCGATCCAGCGCCAACCGCACCGCGAACACGAACGCCTCCCGCACGCCCTCGCCGGTCGTCGCCACCGTATCGACGACGGCAATCGGCGCGATGCGCTCGAACTCTTCGTGCAGCTCGGAGCGGGGCACGCTGTCGGGTGCGTCGCGCTTGTTCGCCTGGATCACGACCCCCACGGGCGGGTCTTCCGCGCGGCAGCGCGGCAAGAGCTCGCGCAAGAGCTCGTAGGCGTCCTCGATTTCGGCGCGGCGCGTGTCCGCGACCATCACCACGGCGTCTGCGGCGTCGAGCAGCTTCCTGCGCCGCTTGGCGAGCTGCTTCTGTCCCGGCACGCTCACGATCTGGCAACGGATCTGACGTCCCTCGAAGAGCCCGCCGACGTAGTCGACCCAGTCGAAGAACAGGGTTCGCCCGCCTTGCTCCTCGGGTGAGGTGATCCCGACGCCCAGGCGTTCCGCGAGCGCGCGCAGGGTAGTCGTCTTGCCGGACAGCGGCGGGCCGTCGTAGACGACGCGCACGACGAGCACGCCTCGCTCTTTGTCGACGATCGCCATGCTGGCGTCCGCGTGCCGGGATTCACGCCGCGACTCAGGCGACCGGCGGGTCGCCCGAGATCGGCATCGGCGCTCGAGCCCCGGCGCGACTCTGTTAGCTCAAGGCCGCGGCGTGTCTCGAGACCGCCGTGCGTACGATGGCGATGTTCGACTGCGAGCGATCGACGGCGAGGTAGAGGAAGGTCGCCTTGCTGACCATCTTGATCAGGTGGATCTGATCGGTGAGCGTGATGAGCATGTCCTCGATCGTCCCGTTCAGGCCGAGCGTCTGCATGATCTTGAGCTTCTGTTTGACGAGCTCGCTGTTGTAGGCGCTCGCCGCCGTCAGGTCGAAGTCGGTGCGGGTCGCCTTGACCGCGAGGGTCATGCCGGACTCCAGGTCGACGAGGGACGCTGCGATGAAGCCGCTGGCGTCGTTCTGAATCTTCTCGATCACGTCGAGGAGCTCTTTTTCGCGTGCCATGGTGGGGTCCTTTCGCTCACACGGAGAGCGTCGATTCGATGCTCGTCAGCTGGTGGCGAGCCATCGCCAGGTTCGACTTGTTCTTGTCGAGCACGAGGTAGATGAAGAGTGCGTCGTTGCTGCGAAGCGGGCGGATCAGGTGGTACTGCTTGCCGAGCGTGATCAGGATGTCGTCGATGTTGTCGGCGAGGTTCAGCGCCTTCATGGTCTTGCGCTTTGCGCGCACGACTTCGGTGTTGCCCGCGGCGGCGACCTCGAGGTTGACGACCGAGCCGCCTCCCTCGGCGCCGAGCATCATGCCGCTGTTGCTGTCCACGACGCACGCGCCGATCGCTCCGTCGATCTCGAGAATCTTCCCCAGGCTTTCTTTGACGTTCGCCACCGTTGCCTCCTTGATGATTTTGGAGAGCCGGCGCTCCGCGGCGCCGAGTTCGGGCCCTGGCTCTGCAAGGTGCAGGCCAGGAGGGCGACACGGGAAAACTGGTTTCGAGTCGCTTCTTCGCCGCACACGAGTGCCGGGTCCCGCCGCTCGACGACGGATTCCGCCACCCCCGACACCACGCGGGTCCGTCCCTGGGCCGCCGGGCGCCGTTCACGGGCCTACCGGTACGGAACGAACCTTGCTGGGCTGCGAGGTTCACATGGCGACGGGAAACGCGCGTTACGGGGGAATCGCCGGCCCCGCGGTCGTGCCGCTGCCGGACGTTCGCTCGCCGTCGACCGCGACCTCCGGAGTGCGGCCGGCGACGCGCGGCGATGCGGAGACTCTGACCTCGGCCGTGGTGGAAATTCGGACGGGGCGTCTGCTCGAGGAGCTGCCGGAGCATCCGGGCGCGCTGCCACTCGCGGAAATCGCGGCGGCGCTGCCCGAGATCTTCGGGACCCCGGCCGTCACCAAGAGCCGGCTTCTCGGCGAGATCCGCGCGGGCTCGCTCGACTTGCAGGACCTCGTCCTGATTTCTCCGCGCTGCGTCCACGTCCTGCAGAAGCTTCCGAACGCTCCGGAGGCGGCGCTCGTGAGCGTCGCCGGCCGCGACGCCAGCATCGGGTGGATCGTTTCCGAGGCTCGCTCGAGGCTCGAACGCGCCTGAGGGCCGCATGCTCTCGAAGGTCCCCGTCCGTGCCAGCATTCCACCGAGCATCCCCGTCGAAGCCGGGATCCTGAGCCGGGCGCTCGAGGTCCTCGAGCGGGTCGAGACGCTGCCGGCCGACGCCGTCGGCGCGCTGCGTTTCGGGCCGGAGGGACTCTTGCTGGTCGAGTCGCGCGCCGTCTGTTGGGCAGCCGCGCCCGGCATGCGGCACCGTCTCACGCAGCTGCTCCGCTACGAACACGACCCACCGCTCAGCAAAGA
>DASXWF010001077.1:0-4968 GCA_036503835.1 Polyangiaceae bacterium
TGACAAGTACCCGATCGTCACGATCGAAGACGGCTTCGCCGAGGACGACTGGGACGGCTGGAAGCTCATGACCGACAAGCTCGGCAAGCGTATCCAGCTCGTCGGTGACGACCTCTTCGTCACCAACGTGCTGCGCCTGCAGCAGGGCATCGACAAGAAGATCGCGAACAGCATCCTGATCAAGGTGAACCAGATCGGCACCCTGACCGAGACGCTCGAGACCATCCGCCTGGCCACGAGCGCCGGGTACACCTCGATCATCTCGCACCGCTCGGGCGAAACCGAGGACTCGTTCATCGCCGATCTCGCGGTCGCGACGAACGCCGGCCAGATCAAGACCGGGAGCCTCAGCCGCAGCGACCGCGTCGCGAAGTACAACCAGCTGCTCCGGATCGCGGAAGAGCTCGACGAGGGTCAGGTCTACTCCGGCCGCACGCCCTTCAACCGCCGCTGAAAGAGCCGCGTTTCGCGACGCTGCCGGGCCCGGTTTCTCTTCGGAGAGGCCGGGCCTCGTCGCAAGAAGGGTCAAACGAAGGCACCGACCGGCCGTTCGCTCCCCGAGTGCAACACGCGCGTTGCGGACGCGGAGCGGGCTCTCCGCATGTGAGTGTGAGTGCGAGAATTCGACTTCGCTAAGCGCGATCGAGGAAGATAAAATCTTCGTTCACGTAGCCACTCAGGATAGGCTGCATCCAAAATCGGAGGTTTGTTGCATGGTGCGAGGGAAGCTGTCCTTGGTTGGTCTGACTGCGGTTGCGGGTCTGGTCTGCACGGCCTGCCCGAACCCCAGTACCTTTACGACTGCGCGAACGGTCCCCGCGGGCGAGGTCTCGCACTCGGTGTCGATCGAGACGATCGGCGTCTTCAACAGCGGAGAAAGCGTCGTTTTGCCGGCGCCGCCGTCCTATACGGCTCGCATCGGCCTCTCCGATTCCTCGGAAATCGGCCTGCACTTCTCGCACATGACCTCGCTCGGGGCCGACTTCAAATGGAACCCGATCAAGGGAGAGGTCTTCGACCTCGCGCTCGATCCGGGCGGAAACGTCGGCTTCATCGCGAGCAGCGCCGGGAGCGCGTTCCTCTACTACGCGCAGCTGCCGGTGCTCCTCGACTTCAACTTCTCCGAGAGCGTGACCATGGTGCTCTCCCCCGGTATGGGCATCTATGGCGCGACCGGCGGCACCAACGCGGACTTTGCCTACTCGGACACGGCGCCGCTCTTTCGCGGTGGCGTGGGTTTCGACTTCCGCACCTCGAAGAAGTTCGCGGTTCACCCCGAGGTTTCGATCCTGATTCCGTTCAAGGAGGGCTACGGCACGATCTTCCTCGGCGGTATCGGCTTCAACTTCGGGACGCTGCCCGACTTCGGTTGATCCGGTTCGTAGCGCTCGACGCCGGCGGTCGTTCGGCGTCGAGCTCGGCGGACGCCGCTACTTCTTCGCGCCGGCTTCCGCGCGCTGCTTGACCGCGTTCTTCAGCGTTTCGAGCGCTGTTTCGTAGTTCTTCTGCGCGGCGCTCGCGCGTTGCTCGATCTGCTCGGAGAGCTTCTTCGCTTCGGCGACCTCGCTGTCGAGCTGCGCTTCGGCCGCTGACGCGGCGCTGGCGCGCTTCTGGGCCAGCTGCTTCGCCGAGCGGGACGCCTGCGGGTTCGATTCGACGACCGCGGCGCGCTCCTTCGTGCGCTCGAGCGTCTTCTTCACCTCCGAGGCGTCGGCGAGCGCGGCGTCGATGTCGCGCTTGGTTTGCGGCATGCGCACGTGCACGAGGTGGCTCGCGAGCGCGATCTTGTCCGCCTGCTTCTCGAGCTTCTCGACGTTGCCCTTCCCGACGAGGTCCTGGTTGTCCTCGATCGTGCGCTGCGCGACGCTGCGCGAGCGGACCCGTTCCTCGAGCTGTTGGTCGAACGCGCGGTCGAGACCGCCGGCGACGGGGCCGTAGAGCTCCAGGTCCTCACACTTCTTCTGCTTGGCGGCGTAGTCCGCTGCTCCGCCCACCTTCTGCACGAGGGGCTGCTTTTCCTGCTCGTAGAAGTCGCGCACGGCCTGCTGCTCGGACATGCCGGCCGCATAGTCCCAGCCTTTTCCGGCCTGATCGGCCTCCTCGACGACCGCGCCGACCACCATCCAGTCGGGCTTGTCGAGCTCGTCCGGGAACTTCTGAAAGTCGGTCGTGAGCTTCTGCGCCTCCTCCTCGTCTTTCGCGAAGCGGGTGCGAGCCGTGGCGAGCTGCGTGGGATAGCGCTCGGCGTAGGCGGGTTCGTTCGCGGAGGAAGCGTAGAGCGCCGGCTGCTGCTGTTGGTTACAACCGGCGGCGAGAACGAAAACTGCGAGAGCGAACGGTCGGCCGAATCTCATGGGCCGAGACTGTCCCCGACGGGCCGGCGACTCGTCAAGCCGGGGTCGTTTTCGACGGGGACGTGAGCCTCGGCTCAGAAACCCATCACGTAGTATTCGCTGAACGGGCAGCGAGCCACGAGCTCGGGGTCGCAGGGCTCGATGGGTGGAGGTGCCATGCCGGGGCCGGCGCCCGCGCTACCGGGTGCTGGGTTCGCCGGTGCTTCCGCAGGCGCGCTGTCGGCCGGCAGCGGACCGCCCGCCACGTAGCAGCCGAGGTGCTGCGGGCACAGCGGATCCTGCTCGCAACCGCAGCCGCACTCGTTCTCGAAGACGGTCGTGTTCGGCAGCGTGCAGCCGGGCCAATCGGCAACGTTGCACGAGGAGAACAGGTACTGCCGGTTGTATTCGGTTTCCGGATCGCACGTCAGGTCGAGACACCAGAGTGTGGACCCGCAGACCGTGCGCTCGTAGCAGGACGCGTCGGGCGGGCACGGACCCATGAGCGGCGTGTCTCCCTCGTCGCACACCGGTACCGCCGTGCATTGCACCGGCGAGGTGCACCAAATCGTGAAGCCACAGATCGAGCGCTCGATGCACGGCTCGCCCGGAAGGCAGTAGGACGGGTCGGGCACTTGCCGCTCACCGGGTAGACAGGTCGGGAACGCGAGGCACTGTCCGCTGCCCGCGCTGCCCGCGCTGCCCGCGGTACCCGTGCCGGCAGTGCCCGCGGTGCCGGTGCCACCGGTGCCGGTGCCACCGGTGCCGGTTCCGCCGCTTCCGCCAGGGTCGCTTCCTCCGCGATTCCCGCTCCCGCCTTTCGAGCCACCGCCGCGACCCGCGCTGCTCCCCCCTTCGCCGCCGTCGTCGTCATCGACGTCGCGGAACGACTCGCCGCCGCAAGCAGCGAGCACGACGAGTGGGACGAGCGCGGCGAGCAACCTGGCAGGCGTCATGTTTCAGGAGGGGTGGAGCAAGCTGTGTGCCAGAGCGGCTCGCCTCGGCACACTCACTATTCAGCAGAGATTGCCGGTTGCGGCGAAAACACTGTGCCAGGGTGTGCCATCTGAACGCCTTGCGCGGAGCCTCCGCGATCACTAGCTTTCCGCGCGACATGTCGAAGTCCAAGGTCGCCGTTCTCAAGGTCAAGCCCGAAACCATCCTCAGCGACATCGAGCGTCTCTGCGAGCTCGCGGGCATGAGCGCCGCGCTCGACAAGAACGCGACGACGATCCTGAAGGACAACATCTCCTGGCACTACCCATTTCCGGGAGCGAACACGACGCCGTGGCAGCTCGAGGGAACGATCCAGGCGCTGCGCTCGAGCGGCTTTCAGGACGTGACGTGCGTGCAGAACAAGACCGTCGTCACGAACGCGTTCAAGGGCGAGGACCTGAACCACTACGTGCCGCTCTTCAAGCGCTACCAGATCCCGGTTCTCTACAACTTCAAGGACGAAGACATGAAGTGGGTGGAGTTCCGGCCGAAGGCGCGGCTCCACGTGCTCCACAAGGTGTTCCCCGAGGGCATTCGCATCCCCGACTACTTCTTCGGCAAGAACATCCTGCACCTCCCCACGGTGAAGTGCCACATCTACACCACGACCACCGGCGCGATGAAGAACGCCTTCGGCGGTCTGCTCAGCACGAAGCGTCACTACACGCACACCTGGATCCACCGCACGCTCGTCGATCTGCTCGCGATCCAGAAGGAGATCCACAGCGGAATCTTCGCGGTGATGGACGGCACCACCGCCGGCAACGGACCGGGGCCGCGCACGATGTTCCCGGTGATCAAGGACTACATGCTGGCGAGCTCGGATCAGGTCGCGATCGACGCCGTCGCCGCGAAGATGATGGGCTTCGATCCTCTGAGCCTCGAGTTCATCAACGTCGCGCACGAGGACAAGCTCGGCGTCGGTGATCCGCGCGACATCGAGGTGGTGGGCGCCGACATCTCCAACGAGAGCTGGGGCTTTACCGTGGGCGACAACGCCGCGAGCAAGGTCGGCGACCTTTTGTGGTTCGGGCCGCTGAAGGGCATTCAGAAGCTCTTTTTCCACACCCCGCTCGTGAACGTGTTCGTCGCCGGCAGCGAGGCCTACCACGACTACTACCGCTGGCCGCGCAAGGACCAGCACATCTTCGAGAACTGGAAGGGCACCACCCACTGGGGCAAGCTCTTCGACGCCTACGGCAACGGCGAAAGCGACCGCATCACGCGCTCCGCGCCCATGGCCTCCCAGGTCCCGCCAGCGCCTCCCGGCGAGTGACACGACGGCCTTTCCGAGCTTGTGAGAGTCTGGCGCGGGGAGCAATCCTGGCGCGCTGGAGGCCGGACTGAGAGCTCCTGGTGTGCTTCGGCGGTTGTTTTAGCCGCCAAGGCCGCCAAGAGCGCCAAGAGCGCCAAGGGATTGGGGGTTAGTCGCACGATTGAACAACGCGACAAGTCGCGTGCAGGCCCGAGCCACAAAAATCCGCTGGCGGCCTTGGCGCTCTTGGCGGCCTTGGGTGCGTCACGAAAGTGGCGCCTTCCTAGTGAAATGAAAGGAGTTCACCCCGAACAAAGGTCGAATCAACGGGTAGTGAGGCTCCCCGCGTGGCGCCGTGAGGTGCCCAGCGGAAGCGGAGCCGGA
>DASXWF010001078.1:0-2274 GCA_036503835.1 Polyangiaceae bacterium
GGCAGGAACGCGGCGAGGACGGCGTTCTCCTCGAGCAGCACGGCCTTCTTCGCCGGATCCTCGACGTGCGCGAGCGACTCTTCGTTCGACTTCACGATCTTCTTCAGGATCGCGAGCGCCTCGTCGTCGTTGCCCTTCCGCCCTTCGCGCTCCCGATCGGTCGTGATTTCCCCCACGGCGACGCGCAGGATCTCTCGCTCCACCGCCTTCCCCGCCTTCATCGCCTGAAACATCTGCGCCTTGATCTGATCGAGTAACATTTTCGAATCCTGGCTAGGGGAGCACGATCGTGCGCTTGACGGTAACGTACTCGCCCGAAAACGGCGCGACGCGCGCGGAGCGCAAGTGGCCGGCGATGCAACCGCCCGTGCTCGTTCCGGCGAACGCACCCGAGACCAGCGCGGTCGTGACGCGACCCGACGGAGCGTAGGTCAGCGTCGCCGTGACCGAACCACCAGCCTCACCCGGGGAGCGGCAGCTCGCCGCGCGTCCGAGCGCGGACGAGATTGCCGTGGCCGCGCTCGCTGCGTCGAAGGGCGCGAGCTCCGGCTCGCTTTCCGCCGGCTCGGTCGCGCTCGCGGCAGGAGCCGTCGCGAGCGTCGCGGCCGGGAGCGGGACCGCACCGCCGGCTTCCGCGGGTCGCGCCAGCACCGTGGAAGCGGGTTCGACCGCTGCCGTTGGGGATGCCTCTTCCAGTGCGACTGCCGGTGCGGAGCTCGCGAACGGCGCACCGGGTGGCTCGCTCGGGAGCTCGGGGACCGGAGCGGCGAGCGCGGCGCGCTTCGCCGGCGGCGGCTCGCCCGCCACGTTCGCGGACGAGGCGACCGGCGACGGACCGCCTGGCGCGAGCGGAGCCGCGGCGCGTTCCGAACGCGTGCGCGCCCCGAGCACGACGCCGGCGAGCAGCACGAGAGCGCCGGCCGCGGCGATCGCGAACCACGGCGGCGAGCTACGCGTCGATTCCGGCGCCGCGACGGGCGCGTCCGTCGGCGGCGCCGTCAGCACCGGCAGTGAGTCACCGTGGATCGGCGCGAGCGGTGTCGCTAGCGGATCTCCCGAGAGGTTTGCCGACGGGGGGCGCGCGGTCGGGCGCGGAGGCGCGGGCGGCGCCTTGGAGAAGTGCGGAGCGTGCGCGTGCACGCTCCGGCGATCGACGGCTGGCGGAGGCGGAGTCTCGGCGCGCGCGAGCAGCGGCGGAGTCTCGGCCGGGGTGTGCGACGGGTCCGGCCCCACGTCGAAAACGTCGTGCACCTGCGCGGGTGGTATCGAGCTCGCACGCTGTTCGATCGCGAGCCCGCGCGGATCCGGCTTCGCGTTGCGCGTCTTCCGTCGCTTCTGCGAATGACTCGCCTTGCCTGCCGAAACGGAGGCAATCTTCTCCGGTCGCGGCTCGCGCCGCGAGCGGGACGACCGATTCGATCTCACTCCCATGCGGACCCAGCTCCAATGCGGGTACCGCGCGGATCGACCGCGAGCAAGCGTGGCGTTCGCGTTCGTGTCCCCGTTCCAGTGCTAACGGATCGCAGGAACACTGGTAAGCTGCGCCCCCAACCCCACACGAGGACAATCCCATGACCATCGAACCCGGCCAGAAACTTCCCGACGCAACGCTTTGGGAATCGACAGAATTCGGCGAGGCGTGCCCGATCGCTCCCGCCAAAGTCAGCACCGCCGAGGCGAGCCGCGGCAAGACAATCGCGATCTTCGGGCTGCCGGGAGCGTACACCCCGACCTGCTCCGCGCAGCACGTCCCGGGCTATCTCTCGAACTACGAAGCCCTGCGCAAGAAGGGCGTGGACGAGATCTGGTGCGTTTCGGTCAACGACGGCTACGTGATGGCCGCGTGGGGCCGGGAGCAGAAGGCGCTCGGGAAGATCAGGTTCCTCGGCGACGGCTCCGGCGAGTTCGCGAAGAAGCTCGGCCTCGATCGCGACCTCGGCGGCGCGGGCATGGGCCTGCGCATGACGCGTTGCTCGATCCTGGTGAAGGACGGAGTGGTCCAGCGCGTGAACGTCGAAGCCCCCGGCAAGTTCGAGGTCAGCGGCGCCGAGACGATGCTCGGACAGATCGGATAGCCCGCTCTCCCGGTCGGTGAAAAGCAAACGCGGCGCCTCACTGGGTGTGAAGCGCCGCGAATGCCGTGAGCGTTTCGATTCGGAGCTGGACTCAGGCGCCGCCCGAGCCGGCGCCGCCCATGCTGCTGCCGCCCTTGCCGGCCGAACCGCCCTTGCCACCGCCACCGGCGCCGCCTGCGCCGCCGCCGCCCGTCGCACC
>DASXWF010001079.1:0-9938 GCA_036503835.1 Polyangiaceae bacterium
GTGGAGCCGGTGCAGGTGGCGCCGCCGCCGCCCATACCCGCGCTTGCGGCGCCACCTGCACCGGCTCCACCGGCTCCACCGGCACCCGACGCGCCGGCTGCACCGCCTGCGCCGCCGCTGCCGCTGCAGCTACCGGTCGTACAGGCCGTGTCGGTGCCGCCGACGAACTTGATGTTGTCGATGTGCACGTCGACCGTGTACTCGGTCGCCGCCGAGCCCCAGGGGAATTGCCACTGGATGCCGAGAATTTCCTTCGGGCTGTTGACCGGGTCCCACATGACCGGCGTGCCGCCCGCCATCTGAGTCCAGAGGACGGTCACGGGCATGGTGGCTTCGGCCGGGATCGGCACGTTGAGCGACGGCGCAATGCAGTCGCCCCACGGATCCGCGGGAGTGTCCGACGTGCAAGCGCCCTTCATCTTCGCCATGTTGTCGGCCGTCTGCCACGGGAAGTCCGAGTTGGTCTGGAGCTGGAAGTCGATGGTGTTCGCCGCCGTTCCCGCCGCCATGACCGTGCCGCTGATCGTGAACTCGATGCCCGTGTAGGCCGAGAGATCCGAGCAGTACGAGAACCACAGATTGAAACCCGAGTACGTGCCGACGGTGCCGGTCACGTGCAGGTCGCCGCCCGTGGTGTCGAGCGTGAGGCCTCCGCCGTAGGGAGATCCGGTGCCGCCCTTGAAGTCGCCGGTGCCGAAGCACATGCCGCTCGCCGGGAAGTCGGTGATCGTGCTGCAGGTCGCCGCGACCGCCTTGCACGAAAAACCCTCCATGCCGGCGCCACCGCCGCTGCCCGAGCTGCCGGCGGTGCTGCCACCGGTACCCGCGGTGCCGGCGCCGCTGCCGGAGCTGCCTGCCATACCTGCGGAAGTGCCTGCAGAACCGCTGGCGGAGCCTGCGGTACCGGTCCCAGCCGTCGTACCGCCTTGCCCGCCCGCGGTGCTGCCACCCTTACCCCCGGCGCTCGTGCCGGACGATCCGCCGTTGTCATCGTCGTCGTCACCGTTGTTGTCCTCGCTGGAACAAGCGGTCACGATCAAAGTGGTAGCGAAAAGTGCACTGGTCGTCGCTGCGATCGTCCTTCTGCGAACCATTCGAGTTACCTCCGGCCGTAGGGCCTAAGCTGAGAAGCTCCGGACAGCAAGGCTACGCAATGGTCCGGGGTCTGTCCAGGGACTCTGAAAATAAGCCGATTCATTGGCAGGGACCGACGAATCGGCCCCTGCGTGCGCTCTGCCTGGAGCTCTCCCGTCGAGACGGAATGGTCGCTCCGGGCCTGCTTCACGGAACCATGGTCGCTCGAGGGCGCTAACCCCAGGCACCGTCGACCGCCGCTTCTGGAACGAGTAAATCGTCCTGCCATGCGACTTCCGGCAGTGACCCGCGTCTTCTTCGTTTCTTTGTGCCTCGTGCTCGCGTGCGGCAAGGGTGGCGGCTCGGGCAAGGAGGCGAAGTCGTCGGACAAGGATTCCGACGAGGTGATGGTCTACGACGAAGACGGTAAGGGCTTCGTCTGCGAGGATCCGGAATCGCAGTGCGACGACGTGAAGGAAGTCAGCCTCGACTTCAAAGAGCACTGCCGCACCGCGGGCTACAAGATTCGCCAGTGCGGCTGCACCGACGCCTGTACCGGAAACATCAACGGCGAGCGCGTCGGCTACACCAACAAGAACGTCGAGAAGAAGTGTCCGAAAGCGGAGGAGAAATGCGAGCTCGTCGAGACGAGCGCCGCGTTCCAGGACGCCTGCACCGACGCCGGTGAGCAGCTCGTCGAGTGCGGCTGCGAGTGGTTGTGCTCCGGCAAGCTGAAGGAGGTCGTCCCGGACGCGCCCAAGGAGGACGAGTCGAAACCCGCCGAGGAAGAGGCGGGCAAGGACGACAAGTCCAAGGACAAAAAGGGCAAGGACGACAAGTCCAAGTCCAAGATGAGCATGGACGGCCCCGTCGACGACAAGCCGAAGAAGAAGTAGCCCCGGCGCCCTCGCCCGCCGGCCAGGGTCAACGCCGGAGCGCGGCGGTGAGGCTCAGCGCGGCGGTGAGGCTCAGCGCGGCTCGAACGGCATGCGATTGCAGCCGAACGCCACGTCGATGCGAGCCTCGGGATCCGCCTTCACTTCGTCGCAGGTCGCGCCGCACAGCACGACCTGCGTGTTGTTCTCGGCGAACTGCCAGCCCTCGTCACAGCTTCCGGTCGTGCCGTTGTAACCGATCTGGACCGTCTCGCCGTCGCCGTTCGTGTACTTGACGTTGACCTTCTCGAGGTCGAGCGTCTGTCCGGCCGGCGGCGCCGGGATCGTGTAGGTGCAGTCGACGACCACGTCTTCGCGGATGCTGGCGAGCGCAGCCGTGAGCTGGCCCGTCACGTCGGCGCCGGTGTCGACGAAGAACGCCGCTTCCGTGCCGCCGGCGACCGCGATGCTGTTGAGATCGTCGAGGTTGGGTCCCACGCCGAGCACGTAGGTGCGGATGCTCGGGCTGCCGCTGAAGGCCGCTTGCGCCACGTCCGCGGCGTTGTCGATGCTGTTGCCGCTGCAGTTCCCCTTCGGATAGCCGTCGGTGAGGTACACGACGACCGCTTGGTGATCCGTGTGCTCCTCCGCCCAATCGCGAGCGTGCTGGGTCGCACCTTCGAGCGAGGGGACGGTCGGCGTATAGCCGGCAGGATCGTGGGCGCCGAGGCTCTGGATCGCAGTGACGAGGCCCTGCGAGGAGCCCGGCAGCTCGGCGATTTCCGAAGCCGGATCCGCGTACGCGTCAGCGCTGCATTCATCGCGCCCCGGGAAGAATTGGATGCCGGCCCAGAGCCCGTTGCTCTGTGGCGACTGAAAGAACGACGTGAGCGCCGCGCTGGAGTCGGTCCAGCGATTGCGGTCGGAATACGGTTCACCGGGATCGGTCTCGCACGGTTCCTCGGGATCCTCTTCCGGGACGGCGCACTTCATCGAGCCGGAGATGTCGATCATGAAGTAGAGCGCGACGACGGCTCTGGTGCCCTCGCGCGAAGTGTCGACACACGCGCCGCCCGAGCCCGCACTCGCCCCGCTTCCCGTGCCGCCGCTCGCGCTCGAGCCTCCCGTTCCGCCGGAGCTCGAGGTGCCGCCGCTCACGACGATGGACCCGCCGGAGCCGCCCGACTTGGAGCCGCCGCTGGCGCTCGTGCCGCCCGTGCCGGTGGAGCCGCCTCGCGCGCCCGTACCGGTGCCGTCGAGGCCCTCACCGACGTCCTCCTCGGGATCCCCGCTACAGCCCCACGCAAACGCGCCGAGAACCAGGGAAGACCCGAGTAGCCCGGTGTTCTTCAGTAGTTTGCTCGTTCTCGCTCGCATGGAAACCTCCTTGGAATTCTACAAATCGAAAAAGTTACCAACCTGACGGACACACGGGAACCGAATTCAGCTCTTGGCTTGACAATGTGTCGTCTTTTCGATCACAGCCACCCACACGCTACTACCGGCGTTCAACGAGGGCATGACCTACCTCCCTCCGTGGCGGGAAGGTCGATTGACAGCTCACCGTGCGAACGGCAAAAGTCGTGCGCTTTTCGGTGACACTGAACCGCGCGCGCTTCGGAGCAGGGCCCGGGCGACTTCGACTCGGAGTCGCGACTTCGTCCTTTCAGATCGAAGGCGCCGTCCGCGAAGACGGCCGCGGGGCGAGCATCTGGGACCGGTTCTGCCACACGCCCGGCAAGATCAAGCTCGGACACGACGCGGACGTCGCCTGCGACCACTACCATCGCCTGGAAGAGGACGTGGAGCTCCTCGCCTGGCTCGGCGTCGACGCGTATCGCTTCAGCGTCGCCTGGCCGCGTGTCCTGCCGCAGGGAACCGGCGCCGTGAACCAGCGCGGGCTCGACTTCTACGATCGCCTCGTGGATGCGCTGCTCGGGCGCGGCATCGAACCCGCGGCGACGCTCTACCACTGGGACCTGCCCGACGCGCTGCCGGGCGGTTGGCTCGACCGCGGAACGACGCAGGCCTTCGCCGAATACGCCGACGTGGTCGCGGCGCGCCTCGGCGATCGAGTCGCGCTCTGGCTGACGCACAACGAGCCGTGGTGCCAGGCGTTCCTCGGCTACTTCACGGGGCTGTTCGCGCCCGGCAAGCAAGACCTCGCCTCGGCGCTGCTCTGCGCCCACCACCTGCTGGTTTCCCACGGACTCGCGGCGCAAGCGCTGCGAGCGCGCGTGAGCGCCCCCATCGGCATCGCGTTGAATCTGATGCCGATCCACGCGGCTTCGGACAGCGAGGCGGATCGCGATGCCCAGGCGCGCGTCGACGGCTACTTCAACCGCTGGTTTTGCGAGCCGGTCGCCGGGCGCGGCTACCCGCGCGACATGGTCGAGCTCTACGGAGCGAGCATGCCCGAGGTCTCCGAAGAGGACCTCGCGCTGATCGCGACGCCGATCGACGTGCTCGGCGTCAACTACTACGAGCGCGCCGTGGTCGCGCACGATCCCGCGGGCGGCATCCTGCGCGAGCGGCGCGTGAAGGAGAGCCCGCTGCCGCGCACGGCGGACCGCGAGATCTACGCGCCGGGCCTGGGCGAGACCTTGCGCCGCATGCACCGCGACTACGGCTTCGCGCGCCTCGCGGTGACGGAGAACGGCGCCGCCTTCCCCGACGAGCTCGACGCCGCCGGCGCGGTCCACGACCAGAGCCGCGTCGAGTTCTTGAGCGCACACCTCGAACAGGTGCTCGCGGCTCGCGAGCAGGGGGTGCCGGTGGAGAGCTACTTCGCCTGGTCTCTGTTCGACAACTTCGAGTGGTCCGAGGGCTACACGCTGCGCTACGGCGTCGTGCACGTGGACTTCGAGACGCAGCGCCGCACCCCGAAGGACAGCGCGCTCCTCCTGCGTTCGCTCGGCCGCCCTCAGCGCGACCAGAAGCCCGCGGAGTAGGCTTCGATCATGCGTTCGGGGTTCGCGATCTCGAGGCGCTCGAGCGCCTCCACGGCGCGGTCCACGAGCGCGTTGCCCTCGTCTCCGCCGAGCAGGCGCCCCCGCTGATAGGCGGCGGCCGACGCCGGAACGTGCTGTCCGACGCTCGCGAACAGGGCCGACGCCTCCGCGAGCGCGGGGACCGCGCGCTCCGGTTGACCTTCGAGGACGTGAGCGGCCGCGAGCGTCATGTTGCCGTGGCCGCGCGCGTACGCGGCACCTTCGGAGATGAGTCCCTTCGCGGCCCGGCGTACGGCGCCGAGGTCGCGCTCGGCGCGCGGCGCGTGCTCGGCCCGCACGAGCAGGCAGAACGCGACATAGAGCTTCACGTAGATCCGCGAGAGCTGCCCGCCGCGCAGCGGCGAGCGCCAGAACTTCTCGTGCTCGGCGAGCAGCGGCTCGAAGACGCCGGGCTGCGCCCGCTGGTACAGCGCGATCAGCACGAAGGCGTGGAGCGCTCCGAAGCGGATGAAATCGTTGCTGGCCTTTTCGGTGGCCGCGAGGGCGCGCGTGAGTTCCTCGTGCGCCGACTCGGGACGGTCGAGCCCCAGCAACGAGAAGGCCCGGAACGTGGCGAAGTAGCGCTGCGCCTGCAGATCGTTGCGCTCGCGCGCGTCGTCGAGCCAGGCTTCGGCCTCTCGGTCGAGGGCGATCAACCCGCCGCAGATCTGGACGCCGAGCCCGTACAGGAAGCGCGCGAACGTGAGCTCCCAGCTCGAACGGCCCTGGGAAAGGACGCGCTGCGCCTCGCGCAGCTCCGGCACCGCCTTGCTCGATTCTCCGATCAAGAGCTGGCTCGCGCCGAAGGCGATCTTCATGTAGCCGAGCACGCGCGGGTCGCTCACCTCGGCGAGCATGCGTTCGGCCCTGGCGCGCAGCGCCCGCACGCGCTCGGCGTTCGAGGAGCCCTCGTTCGCGGCGTAGACGATTTCGTTCGCCAGACCGCGGGCCACGCGCGTGACGTCGCCCGTGGCGAGCGCGAAGCGCAGCTCCTTGCTCGCGAACATCGCGCCGCGGATGAAGTCGCAACGCATGTACCCCGACGCGGCCGCGGCGAGCGCGTCGACACGCAGGAGCTCGGCCGGTGAGGCCGCCGACGAGCGCGCCGCAGGCGCGAGCCCGCGCGTCGTGAGGGCCGCGCGCTCCCAGACCAACCCCAAGAGCGCGCCCGCCGTGGTCGACGGGCTGTCGAGCCCGGCCGCGCGCAGCACTTCGTTGAGCACCGCGGTGCCTTCGTCCGCGTGACCGGACCCGAGCAGCTGGCTCGCGGCGCGGCGCCGGAGATCGAGGGCGACGGTGGGGTCGTCGGCCTCGGCGGCGGCGCTCTGGTAGTGGAGCGCCGCGTCGCGCGCCTGCCCTGCGTCCTCGAGCGCTTCGGCGAGCGCGATGCGCAGGCGCCGGCGCCGGGGATCCGCCGCCGAAGCGAGATCGAGCGCGAGCGCGTACCAGCTGGCCGCGCGCGTGAAGGCGAGCCCCGCGCGCGCCGTGTCGCCGGCGCGCTCGGCGTAAATGCCGGCTCTTTCCGGCTCGCCTCCGCGCCGAAAGTGCTCGGCCAGGCGGTCCGACTCCGCGCTCGGCTCCCGCTCGAGAGCGAGCGCCATGCCGCGGTGGAGCTCCGCGGCGCGCGCCGGCGCGAGCGAGAGCGCGACCGTCTCCCCGATCCGATCGTGATAGCACTGGATGCGCTCGTCTTCGCCGACCCGCAGCGCGCGCACGAGCTTCGCGCGCTTCAACGCGAGCCAGGCGTCCGCGAACGGACCCCGCCCGAGCGCCGCCTCGGCCACGCGTTGCGTGACGGGCACCTCGGAAAGCGCCAGAACCTCGAGCAGGTTCCGGGCGTCGCCCGGCAAGCCCTGCACGCGCGAGACGATCAGGTCGGCCACGGACACGCCGCGCAGCTCGCGTCCCGATTGGCGAGCCGCGAGCGCCAGCTCCCACAGAAAGAACGGACTGCCGCGGGCTTCGGCGACGACGGCGCGCGCGAGCTCGGGGCGCCGGTCGCCGAGCAGGCGTTCGGTCATCTTCAACGCTTCGTCGTCTTCCAGCGCGCCGACGTCGATCTCCACGGGCTGCCAGACTCCGGGACCCGCCGCGTCGAGCACGTGGAGGAGCCGGCTGTGCTGGCGCTCGTCGCTGCGGCAGGCCGCGATCAGAAGCAGCGCGGGCGGATCGGGCGGAGCGAGCACGACGGACAACAACCGCCCGCTGTCTTCGTCTCCCCACTGCAGGTCGTCCAGGAAGAGGACCAGCGGAACCTGCTCGCCCACGCGGCCGAGCAGCTCGCGCAACGCGTGAAAACCCAAGCGCCGCCGCTCGCCGGGCTGTTCGGGGAGCTTCTGGCCGCCGGGCGCGTCGCGCGCGAGCACGTCGCCGAGCGCGGGGAACAGCGTCGTGAGCGAGCGCGCGTGGCGCGGGGTGAGGCGGGCGCGCGTCTCGGGCGGGAGGCGGCCGAGGTAGCTCTGCAAGCCGTCGACGATGCCGTCGAGCGCGTTGTAGCGCACCGATTCGTGCTCGAAGCACTTGCTCTCCAGCACGAGCGCGCCCTTCGCCGCGCAGTCGTCGCTCAGGAATTCGTGAACGAGCGTGGTCTTGCCGATGCCGGACGCGCCGCTCACGATCGCGTTCACGCGTTCGCCCTGGAGAGCACGATAGAACACGCCTTCGAGCGTCACGAGCTCGCTCTCGCGCCCGACGAAGCCCGCGAGCCGGCTGCTCATGGGCGGCAGTCCGAGATCGACCTCGACGGGCGCCTCGAGGCCGAGCCGCGAGAGCACCTCGCGCGCGCTGGGGCGGCGTTCCGGACTTCGGGCGAGCAGCTCCTGGGCGAGCAGCGCGAGATCGGCGGGCGCCGCGTCCGCCGCGAGCGCCGGCGCGTCGCGCGAAGTCTTCGCGCTCAGGAGCTCGAGCAGGGTGCCTTCGAACGGCAGGCGCCCGACCAACGCTTCGTAGAGCATCGTGCCGAACGCGTACCAGTCGCTCGCGGGCGACATCTCGCGGCCGAGCGCCTGCTCCGGAGACATGTACGCCGGAGTTCCTGCGACCGCGTCCGCCGTGACGAGCCCCTGGGCGCGACCGCTGTCGCACGCCACGCCGAAGTCGAGGATCAGCGCGCGGCCGTCGGCGCGCACCATCACGTTGGACGGCTTCAGGTCGCGGTGGATCTTTTCGTTTTCGTGTATCGAGGCGAGACCGAGCGCGATCTGACGGAAAACGTCGCGCAGGGTCGTGAGCCGTTCCGCCGTTCCCGCCGCGCCGTCGAGAAACGCCGAGAGCGAGCGGCCGGCCACGAGATCCATCGTGAAGAAGACTTCGCTGCCGTCCGCGTAGAGCTCGCGCAGGCGGATCAGGTTCGGATGCACGACGCTCGCGAGCGAGCGGAACTCGCCCTTCAGGCGCCGGATACTGCCGCCGTCGAGATCGTGCAGGGTCTTGAGCGCGACCCGCTCGCCGCTGTTGCGGTCGACCACCGCGTACACGACTCCCATGCCTCCGGTCCCGAGGCATTCGAGCACTTCGAAGCGACCCGCACCGAAAAGTTGCGGCGCGACCACCCTCGGCACGCGGGTGGACCGCACGGCGTCTCCTTCCGAGACGAGCGTCTTGTCGATCTCTCGAAGGTCGTCGAGCGGAGTCCCCGAGCTCGGGAGCGTCGGACGATCGTCGATCGCGGGACCGTCCGCCTGCCCTCCTCTCGTGGTGTCCCGACCGTGACGCGACATGGATCGATCCCAGCCCATGGTATCCTGGACCGAGTATCGATTGTGCGAGGAATGGGAAAGCTCACGAGCTTTTCTTGCGAAAGAGCAGCCATGACTCCCGCCATCATCAGCGTCGCCATCACCGGGTCCCTCCCGCAGAAGCGCCACAACCCCGCGGTTCCGATCACGGTCTCCGAGCAGATCGAGTCGAGCCACGAAGCGTTCGAGGCGGGGGCGGCGCTGGTTCACGTTCACGTGCGCGACGATCAGGGCAACCCCGCTTCGGACCCCGAGCGCTTCCGCGCCGTGCAGGAAGGCGTGCGCCGGCACTGCCCGGGCATGATCGTCCAGTTCTCGACGGGCGGGCGCGGGCGCGATCTCGCACAGCGAGGGTCCATGCTCTACCTCGAGCCGGACATGGCGTCGCTCGCGACCGGCTCGGTCAATTTTCCGACCTCGGTCTACGAAAATCCGCCCGACTTCGTGGAGGGGCTCGCGCGCGCGATGCTCGAGCACGCGATCAAGCCCGAGGTGGAGATCTTCGACGTCGCGATGCTCTACAACGCGAGCGAGCTCGTGAAGAGCGGCCTCCTCCGCGCGCCCGTGCACGTGCAGTTCGTGCTGGGACTGAAGAACGCGTTGCCCGCTCGCCGCGAGCTGCTCGAATTTCTGGTGCGGGAGCTCGCGAGCGTGCTGCCGGGGGCCACCTGGACAGCGGCGGGCATCGGGCGCCATCAGCTCACCGTGAACCGCTGGTCGCTCGAGCTCGGCGGGCACGCGCGTACCGGGCTCGAAGACAACGTGCGCTTCGACGAGGAGCGCCTCGCCGCCAGCAACGCCGAGCTCGTCGCGCGCGTCGCCGAGCTCGCGGGCGAATACGGCAGGCGCGCGGCCAGCGCGGCGGAAGCACGCGCCATTCTGGGTCTCCCGAGCTAGCCTGCTAGGCTCGGCCCGTCATGGAAGACGGGAACGGCGAGAATCCGGGCCTCGACGAGCTGCCGGGCCTGCTCGAGGCGCGCGGGTGCCGGCGCGTGCTCGTGATCACGGGCCCGAGCGCGCGGCACCTCGCGCGGCTGCGGACCCTGCTCGACGGCTTCGAGGTCCTGAGCTTCGAAGGCGCCCGGCGTCACGTGCCGGAAGCGGTGGTCGCCGACGCCGAGCGGCTCGTACGGGAGACGAAGCCCGACGCGATCATCGCGCTCGGAGGTGGTTCCGCGATCGGGCTCGGCAAGGCGCTGATGCTCTCGCACCCGCTGCCGTTCATCGCGATTCCGACCACGTACTCCGGATCGGAGGGGACC